>JALVSV010000289.1 GCA_027024125.1 Methylothermaceae bacterium
GCCGAGACCCTTCAGGTGGTACCGGCGCCGGCCAACTCGGTGATCCCCTTGCCACCCGCGCCGGTCCCGTCAGCGCCCAGGGCCGCTGACCAGCCCGCCGTCACTCCGTCCTCGTGTCCGCCGGCAACTGTGTCCGTGAAGGATCTATCCCGGGCCAGGGTATGGCCGTGGCTGGCCCTGGTGTTGGGGCTGGGCTGGCTGGCGACGGCACTGGCTTGGTGGTGGCGCTCCCGCCGCCCGGAGCGGACCGTGGCGGAGAAGCCCGCCAGGCTGGGCCGACGGGCCGCCCTCCGCGCACTGCACCGCGCCTGCCAGGACAACGACCCGGTAAGCGCCCGTGACGCCTTGCTCGCTTGGAGCGCCACTTTATGGCCCGACGACCCCCCCAGCCTGACTACCCTGTTCCGCCGGGCCGATCCCCGGCTGGCCCAGGCGATCGCCGGACTCAACCGGGCGCTCTATGCCAAGGAAGGTTCGCCCTGGAGCGGTGAACAGCTGTGGCAGGCCGTCCGCGATGCGGGGCAGGCAGGAGAAGCCCCGAAATCCCGCAGCACTGAATCCCTGCCACCTTTGTACAAGTCCTGGGGATCCGGCCCATAGCCTTCAACACCTTGCAGGCTTGTGACGAGAAGGACTGTCTGGAGCTGGAAAAAGGGTTGCTGCAGCTGCCGAGGTAAGCAATGCCCGTCGATGAGGGAGAGATTTTGGCTGAATCGATCCACTGACAGGCAAGTTCGGTCTGAATGTGGGTAGGCGTAGATTGATGGAGAAACGGACAGGGTTGTCAGTAAATTTTACAATCCAAACGGTTCTATCAAAAAACATCATATACTAGAGTTTAAAAGACATGGCCCTCTCGATAACCTGATCAAACACTTCCGACTGTCTTACAGATCGATCCCTTCACGCCGGTCTGGGTGTAACGCAGAATCCTGGCCGATTCCTCCGGCTGGAATATGTCCTGACGTTAGCGTCTTGCCACAGTCCGTTTGGAGAGCCCCCAACATCTAGCCAGTACTTTTTGGGTGACGAGAGCCATGCGAATCACGGTCCCGATTGATGCAGATGGCAGGCCACGCCGGAGAAGAGGAATCCAGTCGAGGGGGAGAAGGGGAGGGGGATGATTGATGCATCCGATGGATCGTTCTTTAAGGTCCTTTCGTAAACTGCTAACCATGAAAGACCTTAAAGGGTAAGCAATGTGCCCCCTCTACAGGTTCTGTCAGTCGTTAATGACGCGGATGGGACAGTCGTTTGCTCGCGACTTGAAGCCTGGCAACCGGTCTCTGCACCCACAGGTCACTGGCAGTTTCAAGTTTCTCCAGGATTTTCTCCCTCTTCGGGCAGATACAGATCCAAGGCCTGGACCAGGGGGGTCATATACATCAACGCAGGTCCCCCATGCATAATGACCGCCATGAAACCTGCCTCGACTATCTCGTCACGGGTGGCGCCGGCATGGATGGCGCTTCTGACGTGGGAACCAATGCACCATTCACACTGGGTGGCTACCGCCAGTCCCACATTGATCAGCTCCTTTTCTCGTTTGCTGAGGGCGGGAGTGCCTTCCGTCTTCTGATAGAACTGGGAAAAAGCCTGGGTCTGAGTTGGATAGTTCTTCCTCAGGTAGGCCATTGCCTGGTGCATCTGCTTCATTTTTTCCTGCATCGGGTTTTGCTCCACGGAATACCTCTTTTGGTGTTGATTGAAATGAGTGTGGCTGGGACGTGGCTGTTTTAGAGTGCTTCGCCCAGGCATTATAAGGTTCTTCCGGAAATTGCGTACCTGTCATGCTGAACAAATGTTGAAGCATGCTGGAAAAATGGTTGAAATGTTGGCCATTTTTTTCATGAATTTTTTTCATGAGGCGAACCCACCATGAATACCAGCTTGCTGTACCACGCCTTTGGCATTGCTGGATACATTTATCAGGGTACCCGATACATTGCTGGAGCCGTCATTGTGGCCATATCGGATGATCGTTGGAAGCTGAGATGCCCTGTTTGTCGAAATTGCGAGGTCACCTGCCGGGGGAAGAAGGATAGCCTATGGCTTCAGGGATACCGGGTTCTTCAAACTCAAAATTATGGCATTGCATGAAACCCACCCTCTCTAACCTGCCCAGCCTAACAGTCTTGAACCTTTTTTCACCCCGCAGCATGAAAGAACCGCCGAGGAAACAGGGTGTTGGTTTGAGGGCGTACATGGCCTGGACGGCCATGTCCGAGCTTCCATGGACGGATTTACAGCGTTTCGAAAACCAATGCCCTGCTTCCTCCCAACAATCTTTCACGGTAACTTGATACACCATACAACTGGATCCACCCGGAGTATAATCGCAGCATGCGGTTTCATGAACTCAATGCCCGTTTTCGTCGTTTGTACAAGGAACAAGCCGCTTGGCGGCTGCTTCGTGCTGACAATGCCCCCCTGATCCTGGCCTTTGTCGCCGACCTTTTCGAAGAGATCAATGAAATCCCTTTCGGCCGCGCCAAGGTGGCCCTGGATACCGAGCTGGAGGTCTGGCGCCAGCAGGGTCTTTTAGACAACGAAGTCAACGCCACCACCTATCTGCGCCAATGGATCCAGGCCGGCTGGCTGCGCGAGCTGGACGACCAGCTGAGCAAGACCGATGCCTGCGAAATCGCGCTGCGCTTCTGCCGCCAGCTGGAACAGCGGGAAAGTCATGCCACCGCCTCGCACCTGCGTATCGTTCAGGATGCGGTGCGGGACCTGTCGGTGTCCCTCAGTCCCGACCCCAAGGAGCGGATCGCCCTGCTGGAAGCCCGCAAGGCCGAGCTCGAACGGGAACTGGACGATCTGAACGCCGGCATCATCCACGAATTGTCGGAGGCCGAACAGCGGGAGCGGATGATCGAGGTCTATCAACTGGCAGCAGTACTGACGGGTGATTTCCGCCGGGTCGAGGACGAGATCCGCCGCATCGATCAGACCCTGAGGGTACAGATGATCGAATCGGGAGGCAGCCGCGGCGACGTGATTCTGAATCTGCTGGAACAGGAACAGTTGCTGGCCGACAGCGATGCCGGGCGGGCTTTCGAAGGATTTTTCCAACTGTTGTGTGACCAGAACCGCAGCACCGAACTGCGCGAACAGCTGAAGAGAATTCTCAATCTGCCTGCCGCCCGCTACCTGAGCGAGCACCAACGACGCTATCTTGGCAAGCTCATGCGCGAGCTGACCCGGGAAAGCGAACGGGTGTTCCAGATCCGCCGCCGCACCGAGGAGAAGCTGCGCCAGTTCGTGGAAAGCGGCGCGGCCGGTGAGATGCGTGCGGTGGACCGGCTGCTCGGCCAGCTGGAACGGTTGGCGGTTGGATTCAAGGAAGCCGAAGTTCCCCTGCGCAGGGAGACCGGCCTCACTCTTGCCAGCGGCCGGATCAGGATCCAGTCTCCGGCCAGCCTGGGACTGAAATGGCCTGAAGAACCACTCGATACCAGCGGGGTGGAGGAACGGGCCAACGCCCGTATCCCCAGCGAGGCGATCCTCGAACAACTGCAATCGGTACAGGCGATGCAGGTGGCCGAGAAAATTCGCGATGTTCTAAGCAAGAGCCCCATCCCCCTCAGTGTCGCCACCCTGGTCAAACGCCTGCCGGTCGAAGCCGGTCTGGAGGAACTGGTGGCCTTTCTGCGGGTCGCAAGAGCAGTGGGCGCCACCGAACTGCCCGGGCGGGAGACCGTTGTCATCCATGACCGCGGCGGCCGGCGCCTAAAGGCGGAAATCCCCCATTTCCTGCTCAGTGCCGAACAGTTCCCTGAAACCCTGGAGGAACTGATACTGTGACAATCTTTGTTTCCAATAAGGGTCAAGACCCAACTTCATCAGATGCCATGAACCAGGAACAGACCGATTTCTTCGAGCTGCTGCGCGGCGGCGAAACCCCCGTTCCCATTGCTGAACCTTCGCAAGAGGGCCTACCGGCAGATGACGCGGCAGAACCGGACATTACCCTCGAAAAAAGCACCGGAGGGGAAGAAAACGCAGGCCGGCTGCTCCCCGAAGCACGCCGGGCCCTTGTGGCTCTGCTGCGCCACGGCGTGATCATGGCGGCCGACAAACGCCGGCTGTTTGAGATCTTGTGCCGCCATCAGAATCCGATCCGGGCTCACTTGACGGACATGTATCTGGGCCTGGTGATGGACGAACAGGCCGGGCTGGCGCTCCTGTTGCAACGACAGCCGGAGGACACCGACGACGAAGAGGAAGTCAGCACCCTCATCAGCCGCCGTCCCCTGAGCCTGTATGACACCCTGCTGCTCCTGGTGCTGCGCAAGCACTATCAGGAAAGGGAAGCGACGGGCGAACAACGGGTGATGATCGACATCGACCGCATCGAGAACGCCCTGCGCCCCTTCCTGCCCCTCACCCACAGCAGCCGCAGCGATCGCAGGCAACTGAGCGGGGCATTGAAAACCATGAAGGAACGACGCATTCTCAGCGCCGTGCGCGGCGAAGAGGACCGCTTCGAGATCACCCCGGTGATCCGTTACGTGGTGAGCGCTGAGTTTCTGGAAAAGTTACTGGAAGAATATCAAATTCTGGCCAATGAAAACGCAAACCAGAAAACCGAGGATGAATGACAGCACGTTTCGCAGGTTGGACGAAGCAAAGCGTGCCCAATACGGCGTTGCTGGAATCCCCCTCAGTCCCCCTTTTTCAAAGGGGGAACCTGATGTTGGGCACATCGCTGACCATCCTTTGCCCAACCTGGCATCTTTGCGGCAATCACGAAACCGGATAACACCATGACCCAAACCAAGGTCCAGTC
>JALVSV010000290.1:0-3652 GCA_027024125.1 Methylothermaceae bacterium
GATATGGAAGAAGGAACTTTTGGCATGCAAGCGTCAGAATCTCCCCCGCACTGGGTTGCCAAGGCAAATCGGAAAACCAGGGATTATGAATGACGCGCCAACCTTCGCAAAAGATCGCAAAATCGAACTTGAGACCTTGCCAGTGAATACCTGAATCGTTGATGGCGATCTCCTCGTAGTCGATTTCCTGCTGACAAAAAGCATCCTTTCGCTTGAGCCAGATCTGAAGGTGATCCAATAGGGAGGTGGTGGCCAAATGAGCCGTTTGGAGGATCATACGGCCTCCCAAGTCATCGGCCAGGCCGTATCCAGCGGTTCCGGCTTCGAGCTCTGGCCCCAAAAGATCCCGATAGGCAGGGTCCCTCGTCCGGCGACCAGCCAGGGCCCTCTCCGATTCGTCCCGGTACAGGCGCAGCAATGGATGTTCATACCATAGTGTCACCCCCAGTTCGGTCTCCAGCAGTCTGTAGGTCGTTCGGGCCACATCAAGTAACAGCTCGAAGTGTTGAGTCTTGACCCAGCGCCGTCCGGTCACGGGAGAGATCAGTCCCGCCGCTACCCTGGAGGCATTTTGTTTGCCTCCATCCACGACCAATACCTTGGCTCCGGCGTGTCTTAGCCGCCATGCCATCAGACTTCCGGCCAGCCCCTGTCCAAGGATGAGATATTCGTATCGTTGTCTGAAAGAATTGTGAGTCATGCCGGATGATAATAAGAGGGTAAGGCCCGGTCATCCATTCAAGTCGGGGCAGGTGGTCTGATCCGAAAAACGCCGTGAATCCTTTCTTGCTGTGCAGTCCTGCCGCGCAGGAAAATCCTGCCCAAACTTCCGGGGTTGGACGCTCGCCCCTTTATTCAATCCTTTACGTGTTAAGTGACGTGGTCCTGGAATAAAGAGGGGAATCTCTGAGCTGTCACTGACTTCTTTGGTACAATTACAACTATTTGTTGCCATAAAGTTGCCCTCCCATGCATATTTTGCTCAGTAACGATGACGGATATACTGCCACAGGTTTGGTTAGATTGGCGCAGGCACTTGCTGCCAAGGCAACGATCACGGTGGTGGCGCCAGACCGAAACCGCAGTGGAGCCAGCAATTCCCTGACCCTCGACAGACCACTACGCGTCAATCGGGCCGAAAACGGTTTCTACTGGATAGACGGTACGCCTACCGACTGTGTTCATCTGGCTATCACGGGTCTGTTGCAACAGGAGCCGGACATGGTGATTGCGGGCATCAATCATGGGGCCAATCTTGGTGACGACGTTCTGTATTCCGGCACCGTCGCAGCGGCGACCGAGGGCCGGTTCCTGGGCCTTCCGGCCATTGCCGTTTCTTTGGCAGGTGATCAGGCCCATCATTTCGATACGGCAGTGGCTGCGGTACATCGGTTGTTCGATCAGATCCTCGCAACCCCCCTGCCGGCAGATACCATCCTCAATGTGAATGTGCCCGATGTGCCATTGAAAGAAATCAGAGGGTTTCAGGCCACCCGGCTCGGGCAGCGTCACAAGGCCGAACCTGTCATCAAGGATACCGACCCCAGGGGGCGTACCATTTTTTGGGTCGGACCGGCAGGACCTGAACAGGATGCAGGCCCGGGTACGGATTTTTATGCGATACGGCAAGGCTATGTGTCGGTGACCCCGTTACAAATCGATCTGACGCGCTATGATTCTATTGATGCATTAGCTTCATGGCTGCCGGGGGAGGGCATATGAGTGCAAGAAAGCTGGGGATCGGGATGACCTCCCGGAGGACCCGGGACCGTATGATAGAGCGACTGTTGGCGCAGGGGATTTCCAATTCCAGGGTATTGGAGGTGATGCGTGGGGTTCCACGTCATCTGTTCGTGGAAGAAGCACTGGCCAGTCGGGCCTATGAGGATACCGCACTTCCGATCGGTCACGGGCAGACCATCTCTCAACCTTATATCGTGGCGCGGATGAGCGAGTTGGTGCTGGGGCACGGCCGGCCCCGGAAGATATTGGAAGTCGGCACAGGGTCCGGTTATCAAACTGCTGTCCTGGCCGGTTTGGCTGAGAATGTCTATACCGTGGAACGAATAGAAGCGTTACAGAAGAAGGCGCGCTTCCTTCTCTACGACCTCAAGATATACAACGTCAAATTCGAACACAGCGATGGAGGGTGGGGATGGGAGAAACATGCCCCCTATGATGCCATCGTGGTGACAGCGGCTGCCAGTGAAATTCCAGAGTCGCTGCTTCGGCAGCTGGCTCTGGGTGGGATCATGGTCATTCCCGTACGTTGGGGTAGGAACCAGGTGCTCAAGCGAGTCGAGCGTACCGGAGAAGGGTGTGAAGTCGAAGATATCGAACCTGTCAAATTTGTCCCTCTGATCAACGGTGTCGGTTGATGTTCGACCACATCTACCGTAAGACTCTGCAATACGCAAGGCACCGCCACGCTTCGTATTATCTGATGGCTTTGAGTTTTGCAGAGTCTTCCTTCTTCCCGGTTCCCCCTGACGTTATGCTGATTCCTATGGCGTTGGCCAATCCAAAAAACGGGTGGCGTCTGGCGACGCTGACAACCATAGCTTCAGTGGTCGGTGGTTTATTGGGCTATGGAATCGGGTATTTTGCGTTGGTGGCAGTAGAACCCTGGCTGCATCAGTGGGGCTATTGGGATGCGTACACGACGGCCCGCCACTGGTTCGGGCAATGGGGGTTCTGGGCGGTGTTCATCGCTGGATTTTCCCCCATACCCTATAAGGTGTTTACCATCGCGGCAGGTTCCATGGCAATGAATCCTTTGGCCTTCATTGCCGCTTCTCTCATTGGCCGTGGTGGGCGCTTCTTTCTGGTGGCAGGGCTGATTGTCTGGGGAGGCGAGCGTTTCGAGCAGGCGATCCACCGTCATATCAACCGGATCGGTTGGGTCAGCGTCGGTATGGTCGGTGTGGCCGGGGTCATGTACGCCCTGCTACGTTGATTCGCGATCATCCATAGTACTTGGCACGAATGTCACGCACTTTCCGCTCCAGTGCCTGGGCCAGGCGGGAGATCTGGCGGAGCAGTATGTCATAGCGTTCCTTGAGTTCCCTATACTCCTGTTCCAGCTCCCATTCCCGGCCGAACAGGGTTGTCTCCTTATCGACAAGATCGTCGTACTGTTCACGCAGTTCTTCCAGTCTGCGTACGGCTTGGACGATCTGCATCTCGAAGTGGTCACGTTCCTCGCTGATGCGACGATACTCCCGAGGAGCGCTTTGCGGCTCGATCTCTGCCAACAATTTGCCGTGCTTTTTGACCTTGTGGCGTAGCTCGTTGAGTTCATGGCGTTGCTGGCGAATGGCCCGGTTCAATTCCAGCCCCTTCAATTCGATTTCAGTCAGCTCTGTGCGTACGTCGTCGATGGCCTTTTCCAGCCGCTCCAGGTTCTGGCTGACGGTGTCCAGCTGTTGTTCCAAAGGCTGGATGTGTTCCTGGATCGTGTCGAGGGCGGCGGCTGCAGATGTGACCATAGTTGTCTCCTGGTTCATTGCTTCGACTCAAATGTGGGGGGGTGCCCTGGAACAGGACTCCGTCATCTATTCTGGACAAGGCAGGTGGTCTGCTTCGAAAAACGCCGTCAATACCTCCCTGTAGGCTCCGCGCCGGCCTCCCTGCCGGCGAGGCTTTCGAATCA
>JALVSV010000290.1:3672-4785 GCA_027024125.1 Methylothermaceae bacterium
GCCTCGTAGTCCGCATAGTTGCCTTCGAACCACGTCACCTTGCTGTCGCCCTCGAACGCGAGGATATGGGTGGCGATACGATCCAGGAACCAGCGGTCGTGGGAGGTCACTACGGCGCAACCTGGGAAGGCCAGCAGGGCCTCTTCCAAAGCGCGTAAGGTCTCAACGTCCAGATCGTTGGTGGGTTCGTCCAGCAGCAACAGGTTACCGCCGCTTTTCAGCAGTTTGGCAAGATGGACCCGGTTGCGTTCGCCGCCTGAAAGATCGCCGATGCGTTTTTGTTGATCGCTGCCGCGGAAATTGAAGCGTCCGACGTAGGCCCGCGAGGGGGTTTTGTAATTTCCCACTTCGATCATATCGAGGCCGTCTGAAATCTCTTCCCACACTGATTTGTCGGGATCGAGAGCATCCCGGCTTTGGTCAACGTAAGCCAGCTTCACCGTCTCGCCCAGGCGCAGCGTGCCGCTGTCCGGTCGTTCCTGTCCGACAATCATGCGTAGCAGGGTGGTTTTGCCGGCGCCGTTTGGACCGATGATGCCGACGATACCTCCAGGCGGCAGGTTGAAATTGAGGTCACCGAACAGCAAACGGTCTCCATAGGATTTACTGACTTCCCGTGCTTCCACCACCAGATCGCCCAATCTTGGGCCCGGGGGAATATAGATCTCCTGGGTCTCGTTGCGTTTTTGGAATTCCTGCGAGGTGAGTTCTTCGAACCGGGCCAGTCGGGCCTTGGATTTCGCATGCCTGCCTTTGGGGTTGCTGCGTACCCATTCCAGTTCCGCCTTCATCGCCTTGATATGGGCGGTCTCGCGTTTCTCTTCTATCTCCAGCCGTTTTTCTTTCTGTTCCAACCACGAGGAGTAATTGCCTTCCCAGGGAATGCCATGACCGCGGTCCAGTTCCAGTATCCAGCCGGCGACGTTGTCCAGGAAATAGCGGTCGTGGGTGACGGCCACCACAGTGCCTGGATACTCATGCAGGAAACGCTCCAGCCAGGCGACCGATTCGGCATCGAGATGGTTGGTGGGTTCGTCCAAGAGCAGCATATCCGGGTTGGAGAGCAATAATCGGCACAAGGCGACGCGCCTTTTTTCACCTCCGGACAAGGGG
>JALVSV010000291.1 GCA_027024125.1 Methylothermaceae bacterium
GCCTGAGAATCTCTATATTCCCCCGGAGGCACTGCAGGTCATTCTGGAGGAGACCTTTGAGGGGCCCATGGATTTGCTGCTATATCTCATCCGGCGCCGCAATCTGGATATCATGGCGGTTTCTATTGCCCAGGTGACCGAACAATACCTCGAATACATCTCTCTGATGGAGGGGCTCAAGATCGAATTGGCCGCAGAGTATCTGCTGATGGCCGCTCTCTTGGCTGAGATCAAGTCCAGGATGCTGCTTCCTCGTCCAGAGACCAGCGGGGGCGAGGAGGAAGACCCCCGCGCAGAGCTGGTTCGAAGGCTCAAGGAATATGCAAAGATCAAGAAAGCCTCGGCCGGGCTCGACCAGTTGCCGCGGATGGGGCGCGATCTGTACCAGGCCTTTCCTTCTCTGGACCTGCCGCCAAGACCAAAGGCGTTGCCACAAATCACCCTGGATCAACTGGCGGCCGCATTTCGCACTGTATTGACCCGTGCCGAACAGGTCAGGGAGCATCATATTGCCCGTGAGGCGCTGTCCGTGCGCGAACGCATGAGTATGATTCTCCAACGATTGGGAGAAAACAGGCTGGTGCCGTTCGAGCACCTTTTCGATCACCGCGAGGGCAGGGCGGGGGTGGTGGTCACGTTCCTGGCCTTGCTGGAATTGTGCAAGGAAGGAATGGTGGAGGTGTTGCAGCCCGAACCTTTGATGCCTCTCAGGGTACAGGTGCGCTGATATGTCGGGAGAAGCCGGACTGACCCTGAAACGGATCGTCGAGGCCCTGCTGCTGGCCTCACCCGAACCCCTGGATCTGAAACAATTGTTGTCGTTACTGGCGGAGGAGGGTGCTGGTCGCAAGGAGGTGGAAACTATTCTCCAGGAGCTGGCGTCTGACTACCAGGATCGGGTGCTTGAGTTGGTGCACGTGGCCAGCGGCTGGCGTTTTCAGGTGCGCCGGGAGATGGCCCCTTGGGTCAGCCGGCTGTTTCCCGACAAGGTGGGACGCTATTCCAGAGCCCTGTTGGAAACGCTGGCTATCATCGCCTACCGGCAACCGGTCACTCGTGGCGATATCGAAGCGATTCGTGGAGTGTCCGTCAGCAGCCACATCATGCGTACCCTGCAAGATCGGGAATGGATCAAAGTGGTGGGACACAAAGAGGTGCCCGGGCGTCCGGCGCTCTATGCCACCACTGAACACTTTCTGGACGATTTCAACCTGCAGTCGCTGAGCCAACTGCCCCCCATTACCGTGGAAGAGGATGAGGAAACCCAAGAACCGAGTGAAACCGAACCGGCCCGTGCCACGGGCTGACGAAAACAGCGAAGTCAATCTTCCCGATGGTGAGCGTCTGCAGAAGGTGTTGGCCCATGCCGGCCTGGGATCGCGCCGTCAGATAGAGCAATGGATCCGCGATGGCAGGATCCAGCTCAACAAGCGTCCGGCTCATCTGGGTGATCGGTGGCACAAGGGGGATCTGGTCCAACTGGGCCGGAAAGTCATTCAGTTGGAACGGCGCCTGGCGGCACCGGTTCAAGTGCTTGCTTATCATAAGCCGACAGGTGAGATCGTCACCCGTCGTGATCCTCAGGGTCGCCCTACGGTTTTCCAACGCTTGCCCAGATTGTCCAAGGGGCGCTGGATTACCATTGGCAGGCTCGATATCAATACCGAAGGATTGCTGCTGTTCACCAATCATGGGGAACTGGCCAACCGGATGATGCACCCTTCCCAAGAATTGGAGCGTGAGTACGCCGTACGGATCTACGGCAAGGTGACCGATGCGATGTTGGAAAGCCTACAACGTGGGGTGGAACTGGAGGATGGTCTGGCCCGCTTCGATGCCATCGATCCGGCGGGAGGAGAAGGGGCCAATGTGTGGTACAAGGTCGTGCTCAGAGAGGGGCGCAATCGTATCGTACGCCGGCTTTGGGAATCCCAGGGAGTGACCGTAAGTCGCCTGATCAGGGTCCGTTACGGTCCAGTGTCACTGCCAGCAGGAC
Source organism: Methylothermaceae bacterium (assembly GCA_027024125.1). Taxonomy (GTDB): domain Bacteria; phylum Pseudomonadota; class Gammaproteobacteria; order Methylococcales; family Methylothermaceae; genus Methylohalobius. Next base: position 1,997 of record JALVSV010000291.1, read on the forward strand.
TCAAATCCGGGCATATTTATCAACTTTCCACCGAGGAAATGGAAAGGCTCGTCAACGAGCTGAATTTGTCTGAATGAAACGCTTCGCCCTGAAGATAGAATATGACGGCAGCCGCTATGCCGGCTGGCAGTATCAGATCCACAGCCCTTCCATTCAGGAAGTGGTCGAAACTGCCCTGAGCAGGATTGCCGCCCATCCTGTGCGGGTCGTTGCTGCAGGACGTACTGATTCCGGGGTGCATGCCTGGGAGCAGATCGTCCATTTCGACACGGCGGCCGAACGTCCTGACCGTGCCTGGGTCATGGGCGCCAATACGCATCTTCCAGCCGATGTGCGGATCCTCTGGGCCCGATCAGTTCAATCCGAATTCCACGCCAGAAACCAGGCCATTGCCCGTTGGTACCGTTATCGTATTTTGAACCGCAAGGTGGCTTCGGCGTTGTTGCGTGATCAGGCGACCTGGCATCATCGTCTTCTGGACGAAGAGAGAATGCAGGCGGCTGCCCGCTATCTGTTGGGTGAACACGATTTCTCATCTTTCAGGGGGCCATATTGCCAGTCCAAGTCCCCCTTCAGGCGGGTGTATCTGCTTGAAGTTCGGCGGGAAGGAGACGAGGTCAGCATCGATATTATCGCCAATGCTTTTCTGCACAACATGGTGCGCAACATCGTCGGCGTGTTGATGGCCGTCGGTAGTGGAAAACACCCGCCGGACTGGGCGGGGCACGTGTTGGCAGCGCGCGATCGCAGCGTAGGCGGTGTGACGGCTCCTCCTACCGGTTTGTATTTTGCCGGGATCTGGTATCCTGCAAAGTTCGATTTGCCCCGGCATCCAATGTTTGATCGCTTGCCCCAGGGGTTGAAAAGGATTGAAGAGGGAGGGGATTTTGCCAAGAATCCGGGTTAAAATCTGTGGGCTTACCCGCATCTCGGATGCGGAGGCGGCGGCCGTATTGGGGGCCGATGCGATTGGTCTGGTCTTCTATCCACCCAGTCCCCGCTGTGTCAGGGTGGAACAGGCACGTGAGATCGCCGATGCGCTGCCGCCTTTCGTCACTACCGTGGGTCTTTTCGTAGACCAGGAGCCGGCCATGATCGAGTCCGTGCTTCGGCAGGTACCTTTGGACCTGTTGCAATTTCATGGTAGCGAGTCGCCGTCACAGTGTGAACGGTTCGAACGCCCCTACATTAAGGCGATCCGTATGGCCCAGGGGGTGGATCTGGCACTGGAGGCCGAGCGCTTCCACAGCGCCAGGGGGCTGCTACTCGATGCCTGGCATCCAGGCGTTCCGGGCGGCACGGGTGAGCGATTCGACTGGAACCGGATTCCCGGCGGGCTTCCGTGTCCAGTGATCCTGGCAGGAGGACTGACCCCGGACAACATAGGCGAGGCAATCCGGGTGGTGCGACCGTTCGGCGTTGACGTGAGTTCCGGCGTCGAAATCCGGAAGGGAATCAAGGACCCGCATAAAATGGCAGCATTGATTGAAGAGGTAACACATGGCGACTGCACCCGAGCAGCTTGAAAACTACCGTTATCCCGATGAACGCGGTCACTTCGGCCGCTATGGCGGGATATTCGTGGCTGAGACGTTGATGTATCCCCTGGAGGAACTCAATCAGGCCTATCAGCGCTATCTACAAGACCCTGAATTTCTTGATGAATTGGACCGGGATCTGAACGATTATGTCGGTCGTCCTTCCCCCCTCTACTATGCCGAGCGTTGGAGCCGGGAACTGGGCGGCGCACAAATCTGGCTGAAGCGCGAGGACCTCAATCATACGGGTGCCCACAAGGTGAACAACACCATCGGCCAAGCCCTGTTGGCAAAGCGTATGGGGAAGAAACGGGTGATCGCCGAGACCGGCGCTGGACAGCATGGCGTGGCGACAGCGACCGTTGCAGCAAGGTTGGGGTTGGAATGTGTTGTCTACATGGGTGAGGTGGACGTGGAAAGACAGAAGCTCAACGTCTACCGGATGTCGCTGCTTGGTGCCGAGGTGCGCCCCGTTTCGTCGGGTTCCAAAACGCTGAAGGATGCCCTCAACGAGGCCCTGCGCGATTGGGTCACCAACGTGGACGATACCTTCTACATCATTGGAACGGTGGCAGGCCCCCATCCATATCCCGCCATGGTGCGCGATTTCCAGTCGGTGATCGGTCGTGAAGCCAAACAGCAGATCCTCAAACAGGCGGGCCGTCTTCCCGATGCCCTGGTAGCTTGTGTCGGAGGAGGCTCCAATGCCATTGGGTTGTTCTATCCGTTCCTGGAACACGAGCAGGTGGCCTTGTACGGTGTCGAAGCCGCGGGACTTGGAATCGAGACGGGCAAGCACTCTGCGCCCCTGTGTGCTGGGCGTCCCGGGGTATTGCACGGCAATCGTACCTATCTGATGGAGGATGACGATGGCCAGATCATCGAGACCCATTCCATCTCTGCTGGTCTCGATTATCCGGGTGTGGGTCCCGAACACGCCTGGCTCAAGGACAGTGGTCGTGCCAATTACGTCAATATTACCGATGACGAAGCGTTGGAAGCCTTTCACAGTCTGACCCGCATCGAGGGAATCATGCCGGCATTGGAGTCGAGTCATGCCTTGGCGTATGCCATGAAACTGGCACCCCGGATGGGCAAGGAACAGATCATGGTCGTCAATGTTTCCGGTCGTGGTGACAAGGATATCCATACCGTAGCCGAAAGGGAGGGGTTGAAGCTGTGAGCCGTATTCAAACCGTATTCGACAGTCTGGCAC
>JALVSV010000292.1 GCA_027024125.1 Methylothermaceae bacterium
GCGCTGGGCCTGTACTCGGGCAATGATCCCGGGGAGATTCACGGTTTCGATCTCCAGCGTCCAGGGCAACAATAGTTTGTTGGCATCGTGGCTGAGTAACAGCGTTTCCAGTTCCCCTATGGGCCGGTAACAGTTCTCCAACTCGATGGGACGTTTCCCCTTTAACTGTCGGCGGTAGTCCTGGAGCGCCTGACAGTGCAGCCGGGAAATGTCGCGCTTTCCCAGTACGGCGTAATACAACGCCTTGAGCCGGATCCAGCGCCGGGTTCTGGACACCGAGCCGGGTGTGCCGTGTTTTTCCAGCAGATAAAGCACGTTGCGGTTGTCATAGTACAGGACCCAGGAGGGCACCTTGGAGATGGCGGACAGATGCCAGATGATGGAGGCTGTGGTAACGGCGATGCCGTGGCCCATCTGGGCGATGCGAAGACACCAGTCCACGTCGTCGAAATGGATGAAGAAGTCGTCCCACAACCCGGCTTCGCGGGCGACCGCAGTGCGTATCAACAGGGAAGCGGCGGCCACATAGTCCACTTTCATCCAGCGCGGACAGTGCTTCAACTCCCGGCTCAGGTCGATGTCCATGGTGCGCAGCGTTCCGAGCGGTACGGGCTTCCATGACACGATCTCTTCCATATGGCGGTTGAGTTTAAGCAGGCCGCGCCTGCGATCGAAAAAAGCACCCATCTCGTTGATCCGCCAGGGATAATCGAGCTGCATCATGGTGGAGCCTGCGACTGCGATTTCAGGATTGCCGGTAAGGACTTCCTCCAGGGCAGTCAGGGCGTTGCGGTGTACCTGGACGTCGTTGTCGAGCAGCCACAGAAAATCGTAGCGGTCCCCGGGTTGTTCGAAAGCCCATGCCAGGCCGGTGTTGAATCCACCGGTGCCTCCGAGGTTCTCTTGGTTGCGTAACAGGGTGATGTCCTGTCTTGCCTGCAGGGCTTCCACCGTGCCGTCGGTACTGGCGTTGTCCACCACCAGGATGTCGAGTGCCTGACGGGGATATTCCAGGCAAAACAGGGAGTCCAGAAGATCGAGTACATAGTCTTTTTTGTTCCAGGTGACGATGATGACCAGGACCTTGGGAGGGGTGTTCATGTGGGGCGGTTGTTCAGGCTTGTTTGAAGAGATGGTGGAAAAGACTGTTTTGTCTCCAGAACACTCTGGCCTCACGGCGGATCTCCGCTGGCAGGATCTGTCGCTCGACCGGGGTGCAAAAGGCGTCCCTGACCGCGTTGAGATAAGTACGTAGTTCGCCGAATTGCAGGGCCCTTCCCAGGCCGATCAACAGTCTGGAGAGCAGCAGATAGCTGGCCTCGGGTTGGGGATAATAGCGCAGAATCAGCCATAGGGTGTTGCGGGTGGGGAAATACACCCTCCGCCATCCGGGACGCTGACCCGGCGCCCCCCGGTGTACCACCCTGCAGTCCGGGCGGTATTCGATGCGATAGCCTTTTCTTCGTACCCGGAAAGTGACGTCGATCTCGTTCTGATAGAGGAAGAAATCCTCCGGATACCAGCCGATGGCTTCGAATAGATCACGGCGGATGGCAAAGCCGCAGCCGATGAAGAAAGGAGAAGGTCCTGCCACAGGTTCGGGGGGCAAGTGCCAACTCCACTGGGCTTCGCCTGTCGGGGTTTCGATATGACAGGCGACGATGCCCAACCCGGGGTCGTGGTCCAGCGCCTGGATGAGTCGCTCCAGGGTGGCCGTATCTCTGGGACAGGAATCGTCGTCCAACACCAGAAGGTAATCGCCCCTGGAGCGCTTGAAGCCTTCATTGTAACCCGCAATCCCCATATTGTTGTCCAGCAGGATGGCCACGATCCCGTCCTGAGCCTGCAGGAATCCGGCTGTGCCATCGCTCGAGCCGTTATCCACCGCGATGATCTCGAAGTCGTTGCGGTTTCTACACAGCTGTAGCAATTGTTCTACGGTCTGCCGGGTTTCGTGGAGGCGGTTGTAGTTCAGAAAGACGATGCTGAGACGCTTGCCTAGGCTCATGCCCCTTTTCCGAATTGGGTCCGGTAGACCTCGAGGGCCCGGGCGACGATGTCGTCCATGTCGAAGTAACGATATTCGGCCAGTCTGCCGACCAGGGTGAGCCGGGGGAATTTTTGGGCAAATTCGAAATACTGCTGAAAGCGTTTCAGGTTCTCTTCCTGGAAAACCGGGTAATAGGGGATGTTGCGCCGACTGTCGAGGCGGTCGTAGTCCTGGGGAAATTCCCTGACGATGGTAGTGCCCGGAACAGGTTGGCCGGTGATATGCTTGAATTCGGTGATACGGGTGAAGTCGTACTCTTCCGGATAGTTGACGGTGGTGATTTCCTGGAAGAAATCTGTATTCACATGCTCGAACTGGAATTTCAGCGACCGGTAAGGCAGTTCGCCGAAACGGTAGTCGAACAGTTCGTCGATCATTCCGGTATAGATTAAATGTCCTGAGAACGGCTGGCCGAAACAGCGGATCTGCCGGCTGTCGGGATCGATCTGCAGAATTTCCCTGCGGTCGGTATTGAGCATCAGCTTGATGTTCGGGTGGTCGATCAGGTTTTCGAACAGTCGGGTGTAGCCATGTTGAGGGATGACCTGATACTTGTCCTGAAAATAACGGTCGTCGCGGGAAACGAAAATGGGGACACGGGCGGTGACTTCAGGAGCGATCTCCTCCGGGGAACAGGCCCATTGCTTGACGGTATAATTGAGGAAGACCTTGTGGTAGATGAAATCGGCCAGGAATTTGAGTTCGGCGTCCTCCTGTTTTCTCAGCTCAAGAATGGGAACCTTGACATCGAAGCCATAGTGCCCGATCAGTTTTTGCTCCAGGGATTCGGCCATTGATCGCGGAAACAGCCGGTGTAGTGAGTTCAGGTTGAATGGCAACGGTACCTTCTGTCCATCCACCACCGCAAGCACCCGGTGCTGGTATTCGATCCAGCTGGTGAAGCGGCTGAGATAATGGAACACTTCCGCGTTGGAGGTGTGGAACAGGTGGGGGCCATATTTGTGCACCAGCAGGCCATGTTCATCATGGTGGTCGTAGCAGTTCCCGCCGATATGGTTGCGCTTTTCGATCAACAAAACCCTGGCGTGTTCTTCACTGGCAAGTCGTTCCGCCAGGACGCAACCGGCAAAACCGCTGCCTACGATGATATATTCGAACATGGCGTTTTCAGTCTGTGGTGTCAGATTTTTTTGGAAAAACGGTTATTGACAGGGGTTGGCTGGGTGCATGCTCATTGTTGTGGCTGCAGAATGTACGGCTTGGCAGCGTCATGGATCGGGTACGCACGAGGTGCCACTGAAGTCTTTACATTGTCGAAGTTTCGCACCTGTTTGGCAAGTCGGCATCAGAAAGGTATCTTGTGCCAGTATCTACAACCCGCTGAGCTGTGCATGTCATGTGGTCAATTTTTTTCCATTTCACAGGTTTGATAGAGGCCTGATGCGCTTCACAGGGAGATCCTCATTGTATTTCCCTGGGGGCAGGCTGGCATGACGTCACCACGGCTGGTGGTCTCTGTCGTCGTTCATCGTTCGCCCCTGCCAGTTCTCGAGAAGGCGTTGATCTGTCTTCAAGTTGCCGGAAGCAAGGCGCTCGATGCAGGAATGGTGACGGGTTTACAGATAGTCGTTGTGGACAATGATTCCGGTCCTCGTTATCAGCAGGCGCTGGAGGGATTGCTGCACCGCCTGGGGCATCGAGAGGTGGACTTGACTTTGCTTCGCTGTGCGGACAACTTGGGTTATGGTCAAGGGCACAACCAGGTGGGATCGGGTGACGATGAGCTGCGGTTGATCCTCAACCCGGATGTGTTTCTGGAACCCGACAGCCTGGTTCGGGGCCTGGCGTTCCTCCAGTGCCATCCTGGGGTGGGGCTGGTGGTTCCCAGGGTTGTCGATGCCAGTGGCAGGCCGGAATACCTATGCAAACGCTATCCGGGTGTACTGGTGCTGCTGCTGAGGGGGTTTGCGCCAGCCTGGATCAGGGATCGCTTTACCAAATCCTTGGCGGTTTACGAGATGCGTGATCTGGACTGGCAGCGGCCACGATTCGATCTTGAGTTGGTCAGCGGGTGTTGCCTGTTGATGCGCGGCAGCATCTGGAAGTCAATCGGGGGCTTCTGTCCGGATTATTTCCTCTATTTCGAGGACTTCGATTTGGCCATCCGGGCCGGCCAGCAGTCCATCATCGCCTACGTGCCGGAATTTGTGATCACCCATCTTGGGGGTGGCGCGGCACGTAAGGGGTGGCGGCATCGCTGGTGGTTCATGCGTTCCGCTTTCAGGTTTTTCAATCGGCACGGATGGAAATGGTGCTAGTCGTCATCGTATCATTTGTTCTCATGAAAGTTTCATAGGGGCTGAGGCCTGGAGGGTCCCTCGGGACGCCATCAAGCCACTCCCCTGCCTAGTTTTTCATGCTTCGGGCTGAAACGAAGGTTTCATGTCAGTTGTCGTGAAATATTGTGGGAGGAAGCAGGGCATTGGTTTTCGGAACGCTGTAAATCCGTCCATGGAAGCTCGGAATGGCCGTCCAGGCCATGTACGCCCTCAAACCAATACCCTGCTTCCTCGGTGGTTCTTTCATGCCTCGGGGTGAGAACGGTGTCTTCATGTTCGTCACCGTAAAGTTCCTCTATCCCGCAAGCAGGCGAGAGGATAGGGAGAAGGTGCAACAATGTTTTCATCTTCCGCTGTGATGGCAGGTACTTTCATATTCATTACTTTGCTGC
>JALVSV010000293.1:0-6177 GCA_027024125.1 Methylothermaceae bacterium
GAAGTGGCTTTGCCACCGGAGCACGATGAAGATGCCTTGGAGAGGGTGTTGGCTGAAGAAGGATCACCATTATTTCTGGTGCTGGACCAGGTGCAGGATCCGCACAATCTCGGTGCCTGCCTCAGGACCTGCGATTCTGTCGGAGCTGTCGGCGTGATCGCACCCAGGGACAAAACAGTCGGCCTGACGCCGGCGGTTTGCAAAGTCGCCAGCGGTGCAGCTGAGACCGTACCGCTGTTTCGGGTCACCAATCTTGCCCGTACTCTGGATCGTCTCAAGCAGGCAGGATTGTGGATTGCCGGTGCAGCCGGCGAGGCTAAGCAGAACGCTTTCGAGGCCGATCTGAGTGGTCCTTTGGCGCTGGTGATCGGAGCCGAGGGCCAGGGGCTTAGGCGCCTGACCCGGGAGAAATGCGATTTTCTCATCAAGCTACCAATGCGAGGCTCGGTGGAAAGTCTCAATCTGTCAGTGGCCGCTGGTGTATTGCTCTACGAGGCTTTGCGGCAGCGCGAAAATCTCGGTTGATCCCAGTTTCCCAATCAATATCCAATATTTTTGCTCACCTTGCCCATCGATGGGCAAGGTGGGTGGTTTGTCGTAAAGGAAAAGTGAATGTTTGCCCAGCTTTTGAAGACCTATTCCGGTCATAGTGTCAAAAACGACGTGCTCAGTGGGGCTGTAGTAGCGGTGGCCCTGGTACCAGAAGCCATCGCCTTCTCGTTGATTGCCGGCGTCTCTCCTTTGGTGGGGTTGTACACGGCCTTCATACTTGGGCTGATGACAGCGCTTCTGGGAGGCAAACCTGGCATGATCAGCGGCGCCACGGGTAGTGTGGCGGTGGTCATGGTGTCGCTGGTGGCGGCTCACGGGGTGGAATATCTATTCCTGGCGACCCTGTTGACAGGATTGATCCAGGTCGCCTTCGGGGTGATGCGGCTGGCCAAGTTCATTCGTCTGGTGCCACAGCCGGCCATTTTTGGCTTCGTCAACGGATTGGCGATCGTGATCGCCTTGGCTCAATTGCCGATGTTCGAAGGTGAGGGTTGGATCATGGTTGCCATGGTCGCTGCCACGATGGCCACTATGGTGATTCTGCCCAAAATAACCCAGGCGGTACCGGCGGGATTGGTGGCGATCATTGGCCTGAGTATCGTCACTGTCCTGTTGGACCTGGACACCAAGCGAGTGGCGGATCTGGGTAACATCGCAGGAGACCTGCCAAGCTTCCACTGGCCCCAGGTTCCAATCAATCTCGAGACCCTGAAGATCATCTTTCCCTATGCTGCCGTGATGGCGGCGGTGGGGCTGATCGAATCGCTGCTGACGCTCTCGGTGCTCGATGAAATGAGCGGGGAGAAGGGCAACGCCAACAAGGAATCGGTCGCCCTTGGATTGGGCAACGCCACCTGTGGTGTGTTTGGCGGTATGGCAGGTTGTGCGATGATCGGCCAGAGTATCATCAACTTCACCTCCGGTGGCCGTACCCGGCTTTCCAGTGCCACCGCTGCCGTATTGCTGATTTTGTTCGTGGTTGCCCTGAGCGATTACATCGGCCAGATTCCCATTGCCGTGTTGGTTGGGATCATGTTCATGGTCAGCGTCGAAACCTTCGAGTGGGCCAGTATCGACCGTCTGCGAAGGATGCCCAAGGCCGATGCCTTCATTCTGGTGACCGTGACCGTAGTGACGATCTTCACCGATCTGGCGATGGCGGTGGTGATCGGCGTCATCATCTCCGCCTTGGTGTTCGCTTGGCAGCATGCGCGGGTCTATACCCGGACCCACATGGAAGGCGATCGCAAGATCTATGAATTCGACGGTCCTTTATTCTTCGGTTCGGTACAGGGATTCCTGGACCAGTTCGATGTCGACCATGACCCCGAGGAAGTGGTGATGGACTTCAAACAGGCCAGGGTGATGGATTCCAGTGGCGTGGAGGCCATCGACAAGATCACCAGACGCTACGAAGATGCGAACAAGAAAATTACCATTCGCCATCTGAGTGAAGACTGCAAAAAACTGCTGAAAGCGGCTGGCAGATACTGTACCTATGAAGAGGATGACCCCACTTACAAAGTGGCTGTGGATCACGAGATGTATCAGAAATGATGGTCGCTCTCCAGTGTCAGACCATCGGCTGGATCAATACTGATCCTCCGGGAACATTTTGAAGATGATGTTCATGAAAAATTGCGACGCATCCCGGGTGGGTTGCCTCCTCAAGACCTCATCACCGCTGACCCAATAGACCTGGTTCTCAGCATCGAGACGTACCTGCCATGCGTTTTCTGGCGACATGTCCCGTACCATGACCTGCGCCAGTTCTTCCGCCAGCCCGGGGCTCTCGACCAGTGCACCCGCCTCGGTGTTGATTTTGAATGATCGCGGATCGAAATTCATCGATCCGATAAAGACTTTTTTCCGGTCGATCACCAGTGCTTTGGTATGCAGGCCAATGTACTCGCTATCGATATTTGGGGCATCGACGAATTTTTTAATGGCAGCATCGGGACGCATCTCATATAACTGTGCACCTGCCATAAGGATGTCGTCCCGCCAACCCTCGTAATAGCTGTTGACAGCAGGGACGTCGTGAGAGGCCAGGGAGTTGGTCAGAATGCGTACCCTAACACCCCTGTCCACCAGCTCCCTGATGAAGTCGATCGCTGGCTGATTGGGAATGATATAAGCGTTGGTGATCAGCAATTCCTTCTGGGCCATGTCCATGATTTGGTAAATTTCCGCCGCCAAATTTTGAGCGATCTTGTCATCGGATGGAGTGTCGAAAATGATCTCGCTCCTACCAATGTGGAGTTGTTTGCTGACGATTGCCAATTCATTTTTCCAGTCTTTGGGTTCGACCCCGATGGCCTTCAGTTTTTCCGAGCTGCGATTCTTTTCCCTGATCTCCTGCCATAGGCGTTTTGACCGTGTCTCATCGTGCTCAACATCAAGATTGCCTGCCGACGTGACCCACTCGCTATTCCAGAACTGGTCAAACATTTCATTGGCCTGTTTGGCAATAGGACCAAAACCCAATAGATCGAGGTCGTGAAAGTTGTAGGCGTCACTTAATCCGTAATAATGATCGCCGATATTCCGCCCCCCGACGATGGCGGCCTGACTGTCTGCGATCATCAACTTGTCGTGCATCCGGATGTTCAGCCGCTCCATCTCGATGACCGCCTCACCCACCCGGGAAACGATATCCCGCTGCGTCCAGGGATTGAAAAGCCTCAACTCGATGTTGGGGTGCATTTCGAGTTCGTACATCAACTGTTCTTCCCCGAAGGTCAAGAGATCGTCCACGATCAGCCGTACATGTACTCCGCGATTGGCGGCACGGACGACACGTTCGAGAATCAGCCTGCCGGTGGTATCGGGGTACCAAAGATAGGTTTGGATGTCCAGTGAGGAGACGGCAGAATCGATCAATGCCAGGCGCCAAATCAGCGCATCATAACTTTTGTCGAGGATTTTGAAGCCGGAGTAATGTGTTCCGTGGGCATGCTGAATTGCATCGGCGACCTCAGCCAATGCACCAGAGGCTGCAGGAGCCCTGGCAAAATCAGGCGCGGGGGCAACGGTACGTTCCTCCAACGAAGGTGCGGCGCAAGCTGCCAGCACAATCGTCAGCAAAACCCCTGGTAGCCACGGGGAAAAGATTTTTTTCGAGATTGAAAAGTAATTTATTACTTTAGGCATGCTGTACCGTGAAAGTTTATAGATTCACCGCAGAGACACAGAGTGCGTGGAGTCTTCTCTCTGCGCACTCTGCGTCTCTGAGGTGAGAAATCTATTCTAATAGGCCTGTGTCTTTCATGTTCCGGGGTGTTGGTTGGTCCACCAGGAGCGTGACCGTGAAATAGTGTGGGAGGAAGCAGGGCATTGGTTTTCGGAACGCTGTCAATCCGTCCATGGAAGCTCGGACATGGCCGTCCAGGCCATGTACGCCCTCAAACCAACACCCTGCTTCCTCGGTGGTTCTTTCATGTCTTGGGGTGAGAACGGGGTCTTCATGTTCGGTACCGTGAAAGACCAAGAAAACATGCAGCAGAGACGCGGGTAATGCAGTGATAATTTATGTCGAAACAGCTCCGTGCTTTCTGCGGTGATGAATTTCCAGCATCCTTAACGCTACATGATCTTTCATTTGGCTGTCAATGCCGCGGAATAGGCTGGAGGTCTGCATTTTCAGCATACATACGAATTGTTTGATTGTTAGACCTGACCCCGCTTTTCATGACCCCGCTTTTCCCTTTAGCTTTTGTCTCGACTCATGCTCGATTCAATACTTCATCGCGGGTTGCTTCGAGCGTTTCCAGCAGGGTTTTGATTTCGCTGTCAGGCAGTTCCAGTTCTTTCATGGTCTCTTCCAAATGGCTCATGATCCGGTCAAAACGACGGTCGTTGAGACCATCGCCGACCAGATTCAGCAACAACTCACCCAAACGGATTTTTTCAGAGCTGTCCACCGGGTCGCCGCCAAATGCCGCTGTTAAAAAACTGTTCTGTTTTTCGAGCTGGGTCGGCAGGTCGAGACGGTCGAAAAGGAGACTAAGCTCCTTGTCCGCCATGACCTTGCGATAAAACCGGTCGACGACCACCTTCATCGCAGCCTCTCCACCTATACGGTCGTATAAAGAAAGAGTTTCGAGTTCAAAATAGCCGCTGCGTTTGGTGGCCGCATTGTCGGTACCCCAGTCGATCTGCTTGTCAGCCTTTTGCAACAGAGGAATATGTTTGGAACAATGGATATAGGCCTCTTCTATTTCCACCATCACCCATCTTTCGGGTCGCCGTCCGCCTTCGGTGTTGATTTCATCGATCACATCCTCGGGAAGCTCATCGCTGAATTCGAGCAGTTTTTCATGTTCACAGATTTTCGCCTTGCCGTTGACGTGGAGACCGACCGTACTGTCGAAGAAATCCACGAAGATTATGCCGATATGTGGGTTTTCAAGCATATTGCCCAGGCTGGCCATGACCCCATTGCCGCGGTATTCCGGATAAATCAGATACTTTTCGTTCAATACCCGGACAAACCCGGGCAGGCCGAAACGCGCCGAGCAGTCACATTCTCCGTGTCCATCGGCGGTGGCGATGAACAGTACCTCCTGCCTGGCAATGAATTCGATCATGATCGGCGACAGATAATCCAGTACCTGGCGGTCGTAGAACTTCAGGGCCCGTTCGCGGCTGCCGTACAGTTTCTGCAGTTCATGCTCTCCTTTAGAGCCCTGCAGCAGGGTGACCGGGGCAGGCGGCTGGTGGGCGGGTTCTTTTTTCTGTGAACGAAACCATGAAAACATTTTTCTATCCTTTAATTTGCATTCGTAACAGCTCTTTCAGTTTCCATTCGAACGATTCGATCGGACTAGCATGAATGTACTTCACAGATCCAATACCACATCGGACTTGGCTGTGGCGCAGCAGCTGTAAATCCAGCCGGCCTGTTTGTCCTTGGGGCCGATCTCAGCCTGCGCGGACATGTCGATCCGGCCCTTCAGGCACCGAACCATGCACTGCCCGCAACTGCCGGTGCGACAGTCACTGTCGATCGTGATTCCATGGGCCTGGGCCAGGTCCAGCAGATTGATCGATTCGTCACAGCGTACGGTCAGCCCGGAACGGGCGAAAAGCACGCGATGCCGGCCCTGGTTGTTTCTGATCTTTTCGAGCGCAAACCGGGGATCGGGTTGCTGGGATTGATCGATGAAGTGTTCGACATGGATATTCTGTTCTGCGGCTCCCTGTGCTTTCAGAGTGGCTGTCACCGACTCCATGAAGGATTCCGGACCGCATAGAAATACCTGCCATTGTGGGAGATCCGGGACCGTTTCGGCCAGTAAGGCGGCATCGATGCGCCCGCTGTGACCCCGCCAATCAGGAGCGTCACCGGTGATCGTCACCTTCAGATCGATGTTCTCATGCCTGCCCGCGAGCAGTTCCAGCTCCTGGCGGTAGATGATATCGGCTGGTGTTCTGAAAGACAGCAACAGTTTCACCTCCACCCTGGCATCGATATCGGCGACCCAGCGCAGCATCGACATGATCGGCACGATGCCGCTGCCGGCTGCCACGAACAACAGTTTGCTGGTCGGATGGTTGAAACAGCTGAATCGTCCGTAAGGCCCCTCGACTTTGAGGGAGTCACCGACATCGAGGTGATCACAC
>JALVSV010000293.1:6187-13776 GCA_027024125.1 Methylothermaceae bacterium
GTGGAGCCGAGACTGAATGACCGCCGTACTTCTCGGCCGCCGATGGTGGTGATCACAGTCACGAACTGTCCGGGATCGTAGCGAAACAGGAGTGGCCGGCGACCTGCCAGGCGGAACGTTTTGACATCCGCCGTCTCCTCGATGATACCGCTCACCCTCAGTTCGGTAGCGGCGGGGGACCAGACCTTGTGCCGCTCCGGGTGGTGGATCAGACCCGAATACAACAGTGTCTCCGCTGGGTCGGCGGGTTTTCGATGCTTGAACCGGCGCCTTCGGACGGCATCGTGTGGGTCCGAGCTTTCAAAGCCGATACGATAGTCTTGAATCCTCAGCACCGAATCGGGATTCAGCTCGACATTAGTATCCGGTGCAATGCGCCGGTCGTTGACGAAAACGCCCGTTTGACTTTGCAAATCGCGCACCCACAGTTTGCCGTCCGCAATGGTCAGACGGGCATGAAATCTGGAGACGCCGGCGCCGACCAGACACACATCCGAGAGAGGATTCGAGCCGATGAGAAGCTTTGTTTTCTGTTTCAGATCGATGGTCCGCAGCGGTCTGTCGGCAGATGAAATCGTGATCTGGTCAATGTGCGGAGGAGTTTGACCGAGTATATCGAAAAGAGAACCGGGACCCTGCTCATTTGTAAAGGGTCTGGAATGGGTCGTATGATGAGCGTAAAAGGTTTTGCTGTCTTCTGGCACTGGCTGGGGCTTCAACTGCGTGAAAACCTTCTCCGTCCATAGAGGGGACCTGGACTTTTTTCGGGTGAGACTGAATGAAAATGCTATCGTGCTTGACCTTCTTGTTGTGCCATGAACCTATTATGCAATCCCGAGTGAATGAGTGCGATAAGCAGGCCTACTCATTTACATCTGAGTATTGCTACTCATTTGGCTTGGGGCGGTTTGATATTAAAGTGGGTTTGGATGGAGTTGCTTGAGGTGCTAGCCGGCAAACAAAATGAAGTCGGAAAAAACGAACGTTCTGATTGCTGACGACCACCCGATCTTTCGGCGGGGCCTGTTTGAGATCATCGAAGAGAGTGAAGGTTTTCATGTGATCGCTGAAGCCGACGACGGTGAAACGGCCTTGTGCGCCCTCCGTGATGTGCGGCCTGATATCGCTGTTCTGGACATCGCGATGCCCAACATGGGTGGTCTGGACGTCTTGGTAAAAACCGGTCATTGGGGGGAGAAACCGATCTTTGTCCTGTTGACCATGTACGACGATGAAATCTATCTTCGCAAGGCGTTGGAATTCGGGGCGCTCGGCTACCTTCTGAAGGACAATGCCGAATCCGAACTGATTGCCTGTCAGAACGATGTGCTGGCCGGCAAACATTACATTTCGCCCGGTGTATCGCGGACCCTGGCAGAGTCGTCTGGTACTTCCGCTGACTTGCTGGAGAAGTTGACGCCGACCGAACGAAAAATTTTTCTGTTGATCGCTGATTACAAAAACAACAACGAAATTGCGGAACTTCTCGGAATCAGCATCCGGACGGTGCAGAACCATCGTTTCAATATCTGTCAGAAGCTCAACCTGCGCGGACACAATGCCCTGATCAGGCTGGCCACGCAGCATTGCTGACTGGCTGATCCTGCTTCTCTGCGGAAGCAGGGTGGTGTCATCCTTCACCCGACATTGCCCGTTGGAACACTGGCTGATTACATGGGAATCGAGATGTCCAAGGCGAGCCCCCTTGGCTGCCGGTTGGTAATTTCGACCTCCCCCCCCATGAGGTGCACCCGCTCGCAAATACTGCTCAAGCCAAATGCCCGTGAATAATCGTGGCGGTCGAACCAGAGAGCTTGAATGCCGCAGCCGTTATCGGCAATGTGGAGGTCGACCCTGTTGGCTGATGCTGTCAACCTGATCGAAACCTCCTTGGCGTCGGCATGGGTGAGGATGTTCCTTATCGCCTCCTGAGTGATGCGATAGAGATGCAACGACCTTTCCCTGTCCAATAATTGATCGACCGGGTCGATTTGGTAGCTGACCCGGATACCCGCATCTTTCAATGCATCATTTACCATTGCTTCAATAGCAATAGCCAACCCCAATCGGTCCAGTTGGTGGGGGTGAAGGCGATGTGACAGACCGCGCAATTCATGGATGGTCTTTTGCGTGACTTCCGCTGCAAAATTCAACTGCCTGGACAATTGCGGAGCAAGCCCCGCCTTGAGCAGACGGTTGAGGCGATTCTTGATTACCATCAGGTTTTGACCGATCCCGTCATGCAGCTCGCTGGCGACGCGTTTCTGCTCTGCATCCTGAGCGGCGATCAACCGATTGGAAAACCTGTGTTTGGACTGCAGCAAGGCCAGCTGGGCGGTCAACTTCTCCTGGTGCAGACGTTTGATCCGGCTGGCAAGTGCCAGAGAGAGCAGGACCGCTTCTGTCGTGAGGCCGAATTCAAAAATAAAATGGTTCAGGTCCGATGCTTTAGCGGGATAACCGAGGGTTAGCGCCGATAGCCAGATAACCCCCATGCCGAATAGCAAGTTTGCCACGCAGACAAATTGTTTCGGGCGGCTGTCGCAATGGAATGCATTGATGCCGGTGAAACCTGCCATTGTCAGGCCGATGACCGAAAGCATGGGTGGAAAACCTACCATGATTGCGTGGTCTGCGAGATAAAGGGCCATCAAGGCCAGCAGCAAGCCGATGATATAAGCCCGAAACAACCCGTCCAGGCTGGGGAATAAACGTTTCGTTTCGAGAAATTTTCGCACGAAGGCGATATAGGCAGCTGTGCCGGTCAGGGCAAAAGTCCATAAGGCACGGACGTTCCATTCCGGTGAGGCGGGCCATAGATAACGGGTTGCAATGCCATTGTATTCTGCGACGAGCAGGGTGGTGGAAACCAGATAGACTACATAGTAAAGATAGGCTGTATCACGCAGGGAAAGAAAAACGAAAACGTTATACAGGATGAGACCCAGGAGTACCCCCAGAAACATTCCCTGCAGCAATAATCTTCGGTGTCCATGGCGTGTGAACCGGTCCTGCTGCAGCAGGCGCATTTCCATGAACAGCGGATTGTCCCCGGCCACCCGGATGAAATAAGGTGGATGATCATTCGACAAGTCAGGGATGCGGAACATGAAATTGTTGAAATCGACCTGTCGGCTGGCATAAGGATAACGGGCACCGGTAGTGATCCGTTGCCAATGTTCGTTCTCATACCAGTAAAATTCTATGGAATCTAGCAGTGGCCAACTCAGTGCCAAAAGCCAGCCGTCTTTACATTCGGGTGGTGACATCGGCGCGATTCGAAACCAGAAGGCCGAGCGCGAAATCCCGAAATTGGTCCGACCAGCGGTATTGGAGCGAAATCGATCGGCATGAACCGGCCGGCTCACCTGCTCGATGGTCAGGGCTCGGTTCGGGTCTTCCAGAATAGAAAACTGGGTGGTCAACAGAATCCGGTCGTTCCGGCAGCCATTTTCATTCGTATGACCGGTGCTCAGAAAAGCGGCCAGTATGACAAAAGCCACGATAAGATCCATTTTTGGGCTTTGTTGCTCAATGCTATCCATATTCGATATCCGTTCGCTCCAAAAGAAAGCCCATGGTCTCGATTTTCATTATGCGACCTGCTCACGCGTGCAAGCAACCACGAGCTGAAGCAGGGCTGTTGGGTTTCGCTTGGCTCTACACAACCAACGCTGACTGTCGAAAACGTGAGCGATGGGTTAGGATGTTGCCGGCATCGAAGATGTCTGCCATGCCAGAAATGATATACAGCAGAAGGAAATACGCATGACTGGAGTTCGGATTGAAAAAGACAGCATGGGCGAGCTGGAAGTACCGGCTGATGCCCTGTATGGTGCCCAGACCCAGCGGGCGGTGGAAAACTTTCCCATCAGTGGCCTCAGGATGCCGCCGGCGTTCATTCGGGCGGTGGCGCTGATCAAACGCACCGCCGCCGAGGTCAACCGGGATCTGGGGTTGCTCGATGAAGGCATTGCCGATGCCATTGTGGCGGCGGCCGATGAACTGCTGGCGGGCCAATACGGTGATCAGTTTCCGGTGGACGTGTTTCAGACAGGCTCAGGAACCAGCACCAACATGAACGTCAATGAGGTGATCGCCCATCTGGCCAGTGAAAAGTCGGGGAAGTCGGTCAGTCCCAACGATCACGTCAACATGAGCCAGAGCAGCAACGACACCATACCTACGACAATCCACGTCAGCGCAGCACTGGAGATCGACAAGACGCTGAGCCCTTCGCTGAAGCATCTGGTCCGAACTATCGATACCCGGGCTCAGGAATTGGCTGATGTGGTCAAAACCGGTCGTACCCATTTGATGGATGCGATGCCCATCACCATGGGCCAGGAGCTTGCCGGTTGGAGTGCGCAGATCGGTGATGGACTGTCGCGGCTCCAAGCCACCTTGCCGCGTATTTACAGAATTGCCCAGGGAGGGACGGCAGTGGGAACCGGTATCAATGCCCACCCGGAATTTGCCCACCGCTTTGCAGCCCGTTTGGCCGTGGTGACCGGATTGCCATTCGAACCCAATCGAAATTTTTTCGAGTCCCTGAGCTGTCAGGATACGGCGGTTGAGGTCTCGGGCCAGCTCAGGACCCTGGCATGCAGCCTGATGAAGATCGCCAACGACCTCCGTTGGATGAATTCAGGGCCCCTGGCGGGGCTGGCAGAGATTGAACTGCCGGCATTACAGCCGGGAAGTTCCATTATGCCCGGCAAGGTCAACCCGGTTATTCCCGAAGCGGTCTGTCAGGTATGTGCCCAGGTGATCGGTAACGACAGCACGATCACCCTGGGTGGGCAGGCGGGCAATTTCCAGCTCAACGTGATGCTTCCGGTGATTGCCTACAATCTGCTGCAAAGCATCCAGATTCTTGGTAATGCGGCTCGCATCCTGGCAGACAAGGCAATCGCTGGATTTGTGGTCAACCGCGAAAATATCGAGCGCCCCCTGGCCCGAAATCCCATTCTGGTGACCGCCCTAAATCCTGTGGTGGGATATCTTAAGGCTGCGGCCATTGCCAAGCGGGCCTATCGGGAGGGCAGGCCAGTAATCGAAGTGGCCATGGAAGAGACCGGAATGAGCCGGGAGGAACTGGAGAAGCTTCTTGACCCCAGACACCTTACTGAAGGAGGGATCGTATTGCCATGAGTGATCCACGACTCAGTGAAATTTGGCTGTATCCGGTCAAGTCCCTGGGAGGGATCCAAGTGGATCGATGGCGCTTGGATGCATTTGGCTTGTATCTGGATCGGCGCTGGATGGTGGTCGATAGGGACGGAAATTTCATGACCCAACGTGAATACCCTCAGATGGCGCGAATCACTCCAGCATTGGCTGAGAGTATCGAGGCTTCGGGACGGACCGTTGGCCAGCCAGTGCTGACATTGCATCATCCCGAACATGGGACCTTCGATGTGCCTCATACTGGACACGGTGTTCCCCGTGTCACGGTCAGAGTATGGAGTGACCAGGTGCAGGCTTTACCTGTCGGAGAGGAGGCCGACAGCTGGCTCAGCAATGCCATCGGGGTTTGCTGTCGACTGGTATGGTTTCCAGATGACGTGATGCGTCAGGTCGACACCAGGTATGCCGAGAAAGGGGATCGTACCGCTTTTTCGGATGGTTTCCCCTTACTGCTGATAGGCCAGGGTTCTCTGGACGATCTCAACCAGCGGTTGCCTGAACCCCTGCCCATGCGCCGCTTTCGCCCCAATCTGGTCGTCAGTGGCACCGATCCCTATATTGAGGATACCTGGCGGAGAATCCAGATTGGGAACATTAATCTTCGGGTGGTCAAGCCCTGTTCACGTTGCATCATTACCACGGTCGACCCCGAAACCGGATGCTATACGGGAAAGGAACCGCTCAAAACGCTTGCTACTTATCGAAGGCGGGGGAACCGGGTCTATTTCGGTCAAAATTTGGTCCACGAGGCTCGTGGAGAGATTGAGGTGGCAATGGTAGTTGAACCCGTGCGGGGATAGATTCCCTCCATTCTTCCTTGAATGGAGGGGGGTGGTCAGCCGTGACCGTGATGGCCCTGGTTCGTCCCGGAGTCATTAGGGTTCATACCATCCATGCTGCCGTGGTCCATGCCGTCCATACTTCCATGATCCATCATCATGTGGCCTCCAAACAGAACGGGATTGATTGGCCTTGGCTTGTAATAGAGAAACTGATCCACCTCCATGGCAGACGGCCAGACTTCCTTGCATTGGCTTGGGTCGTAAGCTTCGCTTGAAGGATTGCACACCTGGTCACAATCCACTTCGGCACCTGACCGTTTGACGTGGAAATAGGGGGCGAATGCGCTGGCCTCTCCTTCCGGAACATTGTCACTTGGAAAACCATAGACGCGGATTGTCGGGCTTGTCGATATTTCGTCACCCATGGCCGACGATCAGACTGATGACAGCACGATTTCCCTCTTCGAATTGTCTGCCTGCCAGATCGTCTGTAACGTCTTTTGGCAGCAGGCTGGCATGGGGGAAAGCGACGGATGAAAAGGCCAGTGTCAGGCCGGTGATGAGTATTCTTTTGAGTATTATCTTTTCCTTATGAATCGAAGTTGGGAAGTATGATGCTCAAAGCAAAACACAGGCCAATAAGATGACCCAATGGAGATCAACAGGTTGGGAGATTGGCGGGGTAAGGTGGCTGTGTGATATCACCCAACAATGGGTGATATCACACGGAACGGCAGGAAGATTAACGCAAGAAGTTGAACAGGGACAAATTCTGCACCTTGATGAAGGCCTGTTGGGCAGCCTGCAGGCCAACCTGTTGCAGATTGAAATGACCGATGGCTTCGGCGTAGTCGAGGTCCTGGATCTTTGACAACGTTCCCTTCATTTCAATGACGAATTGCTCGTTGACCTGATATTGCTGATCGGCTGCGTTCAGTCTGGCTCCGACACTGGCGCGGGTGTTGTTGAGGTGTTCCAGGGCATTGTCCAGTGCATACAGAGAGTCCGTAGTGATTTCCTCCGGAAGATCGCCATTCAGTGACTTTATGAACTGGTCGATGAAGCTGAATGCGTTGTCTTGTTTGTCCAGCTTCGCTTCGGTGGAAACATCGCCATTGGAAGTCCAGGTGATCACGATCTTGCCAGCATCGTCGCCACTGCCCTCGGCAAGCGTGAAGGGGGCGGAGGAATAGTTTGGGTCCGATTGTAACGCGGTGACCACTTCTGTCAGGGTTGGGTCGCTGTCGAGAGGTCCGGTACTGAGCGTCACTGGACCTGCCTTCAGTTCATAGACCGAACCTGCTGTCAACCGGGTGACCGGGATTTTCTGGATTTCTGCGCTGGTGGGGGTGCCGTCGATGATTTCATCCGCTTCGATCACCGCCGTGGTGATGTCTTCGAATATCTTGCTTCCCGGATCACCGTCGGCCATGCGGCGGTTCGAGCCAATCTGCAGTTGCCGGGCAACGTCGTTACCCTGATACTTGTAATACCCTTCTGTAGGCGTAGGGAAGTCTGGATAAGGTTGGGTGTGGCTGTTGGTGCCGGAGAAGAGGTATTCACCGTTGGCATTTCTGGTATTGGCCAATCCTACCAGTTCGTTCAATGCCTGTTGGA
>JALVSV010000294.1 GCA_027024125.1 Methylothermaceae bacterium
GAGATAACCCAGAACACCTTCTGACAATTCGATGACAGCGCCCTTGGCATCCACTTCCTTGACCACACCCTTGACGATGCTGCCACGTTCATGTTCTGCCAGGAAGTTCTGGAACGGATCCTGCTCGAGTTGCTTGATACCCAGCGAGATACGCTCCCTTTCAGGATCGATGGCCAGAATCACTGCCTCTATTTCATCACCCTTCTTGAAATTTCGGATGGCTTCTTCGCCAGTTTCGTTCCAGGAGATGTCCGAAAGGTGTACCAGTCCATCGATACCACCTTCCAAGCCAACGAAAATACCAAAATCGGTGATCGATTTGATGGCACCCTTGACCTTCTCCCCCTTTCTGTGAGTAGCAGCGAATTCTTCCCAGGGATTGGGTTTGCACTGCTTCATGCCCAGAGAGATGCGACGTCTTTCCTCGTCGATATCAAGGACCATCACTTCCACTTCGTCGCCAACCTGAACCACTTTGGCAGGATTGACGTTCTTGTTGGTCCAGTCCATTTCGGAAACGTGCACCAGACCTTCGACACCGTCCTCCAGTTCCACGAAACAGCCATAGTCGGTCAGGTTGGTCACCTTGCCGATCAGGCGGGTTCCGGGTGGATAGCGGCGGGCGATGTCCTTCCAGGGATCTTCGCTCAATTGCTTGAGCCCCAGTGAGACTCGCTGCTTGTCCTCGTCGAACTTGAGCACTTTGACCTCGATCTCGTCGCCCATCTGCACCACTTCCGACGGATGACGGACCCGTTTCCACGCCATATCGGTGATGTGCAACAGACCATCGATGCCACCCAGGTCGATGAAAGCGCCATAGTCGGTGATGTTCTTGACCACACCCTTGACGACACCTTCCTCCTTGAGCCGCTGTAGCAACTCTTCACGCTCGGCGCTGTATTCCTGTTCGACCACGGCACGACGCGACAACACGATATTGTTGCGTTTCGGATCAAGTTTGATGACCTTGAACTCCAGTTCCTGACCTTCCAGATGGGTGGTATCACGTACAGGACGCACATCCACCAGCGATCCGGGCAGAAATGCCCGCAAAGGACCAATTTCCACGGTGAAGCCACCGCGTACCTTTCCAGTGATACGCCCCTTGATGGTTTCGCCTTTCTCGTAGGCTTCCTCGAGCTTCTCCCAGGCTCTGAGTCGCTTGGCCTTCTCGCGCGACAGCAAAGTGGCGCCCATGCCGTCCTCGACCAGATCCAGGGCAACTTCGACTTCATCCCCTACCTGGACTTCCAGCTCACCATTCTCGTCCTGGAACTGCCATTTGGGTATAATGCCCTCGGATTTGAGGCCAGCATCCACAATAACGGCATCCGGGGTGATGTCCACGACTTTGGCCCGTAGCATGGAGCCCGGACGCATTTCAGTCTTCGCCAGACTTTCTTCAAATAATTCCGCAAAGCTTTCGCTCATGTTGTTTCAATCCACTCTCAGCAAGTGCTGAGACAAAAAAACGATCAATTTCGTTAGGTTTTTGCCATGCTGCCGCCTCACCGCGGTTCGACAGCCCCGGAAGGAGCTGCCATGTCACCGGGCAGCAGCGCCAAGATTTTTTTCGTGACCTCTTCCACCGACAACTCCGAGGAATCGATGATCACCGCATCCTCAGCGGGTATCAGGGGAGCCTCCTTGCGCTCGCGATCACGCCGGTCCCTTTGCTCCAAGTCCTTGATAATTTGATCAAGATTAACATCCAGCCCTTGGGATTTCAACTGAAGAAATCGGCGTCTGGCCCGCTCCTCGGGACTGGCATCGAGATAGACTTTGTATGGTGCGTCGGGAAACACCACTGTCCCCATGTCACGGCCATCTGCCACCAGCCCCGGTGGACGCCTGAAAGACCGCTGCTTCGCCAGCAACGCTCTACGAACCTTTGGGAAGGTGGCAAGCCTGGAAGCCACCCGTCCACACTCTTCCGTATACAGATGATCGGTCACATCCTTGCCGTCCACCCAGACCTGGACGCCATTGCCAAATTTAAACTCCAGGACCATTTCAGTGGCAATGCGGGTCACCGCCTCCTCGTCATCGACGGGGACACCGCGAGACTGCACCGCCCACGCCAGCGCCCGATAGATGGCACCGCTATCGAGAAAGTGCCACCCCAACCGCTTTGCCAAAAGACGGCTCACGGTGCCTTTTCCGGCTCCACTGGGACCGTCGATGGTCAGTACTGGAACCCGGTCACTCATCGGTCAGAACCTCCACCTGGAGTCCAAGGCTCTGGGCCAACTCGGCAAATCCCGGAAAAGAAGTATTGACGTTGGCGCAGTCCTCGATCTCTATCGTATCGTCAGACCTCAAGGCGGCGATGGCAAAGGCCATGGCAATACGATGGTCTCCGTGAGAGACTACCCTGCCGCCACCAATCCTCCCTCCTTGGATGACGATACCATCCGGGGTCGGCCTAGCCTCAACCCCCAATATCTTGAGCCCGTCAGCCATCACCTGAATGCGGTCGCTCTCCTTGACCCTGAGCTCGGCCGCTCCTGTCAGCACAGTCTCTCCTTCGGCACAGGCTGCCGCCACGAACAGCACCGGAAACTCGTCGATCGCCAGAGGCACCAGTCGATCCGGGATATGGATCCCCTTGAGAGAGCTCGACAGCACTTTCAGATCGGCCACAGGTTCTCCCCCCACCACTCTGGAATTGAGCACATCGATTTTGGCACCCATCAACCTCAGGATGTCGATCACTCCGGTACGGGTCGGGTTAATTCCAACGTGTTCGAGCAGCAACTCCGAACCGGGCGCGATGCTGGCTCCCACCAGGAAGAAAGCCGCCGAGGATATATCGGCCGGGACATCCAAACTGGTTGCGCTCAGACGCCCTCCTCCTCTTAGACACACCCGGCTTTCTTTCCGCCTGACCTCGTAGCCGAACCCCTGCAACATCCGTTCCGTGTGGTCCCGGGTGGGAGCAGGTTCGGTCACACAGGTTTCACCCTCCGCATACAGCCCCGCGAGCAACAGGCACGATTTCACTTGGGCACTCGCCACCGGCATCGTATAGTCGATGCCATGGAGATCCTGGCCTCCGTGGATATGGATAGGTGCGGTCCCTTCAGCGGTGGTTTCGATCCTGGCCCCCATCTGGCGCAGCGGTTCGGTCACCCGGCGCATAGGCCTTTTGGACAAGGAACGATCGCCCGTCAGAATGGAATCGAAGGACTGGCCTGCAAGAAGTCCACACAATAGCCGCATCGAAGTCCCGGAATTTCCCAGGTATAGAGGCTCCGCAGAGGCCCGAAGTCCATGCAGACCGACCCCCTGTATCGACAATCGTCCCTGCTCCGGGCCCTCGATGGTCACTCCCATCTGGCGAAACGCCGCCAGCGTCGCCAGCGCATCCTCGGCCTCCAAAAACCCCGTCACCCGGGTCGTCCCCTCGGCAATGGACCCAAGCATCACCGACCGGTGAGAAATGGATTTGTCCCCCGGAACCCTTGCCTGTCCTGTCAACCTGCCGCCAGGAGCCACCCGATAATCGATCCTTGCCGTCATGTCTTTCCCTTAAATTGGTCCAGAAATCTTTGTCGGGCCATTTTGGCCTCAGAAAAATACTCGTGCATTTTTTCCCGGTCACCACTTTCCAAAACTTGGCCGAAGCCCTGGAGCTCGGCTTCGAACTGGTGCAGAAATCCAAGAATCTCGCTACGGTTGGCAACGCAGATGTCCGCCCATACACCCGGGTCGCTGGAGGCGATGCGGGTAAAATCCTTGAACCCCCCGGCAGCATACTGGAAGATCTCGTCCTTCTCGTCCTTGCGCCCCAGCATGTGAGTCAGGGCATAGGCGATGATATGCGGAAGATGGCTGGTCGCAGCAAGCACATGATCGTGATGGGCCACACCCATGTCGTGCACCTCGGCCCCGAGCATCTGCCAGAACTTCCGCACCTGCTCGAGAACCCTGACATCAGTGGTGGCAAGAGGCGTCAGAATCACCCGCTTGTCAGCGAACAAATCCGCCACCGCCGCATTCACCCCGCTCAATTCCCGCCCGGCGATTGGATGGGCAGGAACGAAATTGTCCGGCACCCGGCCAAAGACTCTCTCAGCCGCCTGCACCACACTCCCCTTGGTACTGCCCACATCAGTATAGAAGGCCCGCTTCGACCAAACCGGCTTCAACGCTTCGAAGATACCTTCGATTCGGCCCACAGGAGCGGCAATCACCACCGCCTCGGCACCCTTGGCCGCCTCGGCGGTCTCATCCAAGCCCCAGTCGATCACTCCCAGTTCTTCCGCCCGCTGCAAGGCCCGAACATCCTGATCCACGGCAACGATCTCCCGGCACAGCGATCGTGTCCGGGCTGCCCGGGCAACCGAGCCCCCGATCAATCCAATACCTACGATACATAGGCGGTCGATCACTCCAGCACCTTGTCCAATGCATTGATGAAAACGAGGTTTTCCTCTGTCTTCCCCACCGATACCCTGAGGTGTCGGGGCAACCCGTAGTTGGCCACAGGCCGCACGATGACTCCTTCACGCAGCAGCCCCTCGAAGACGGGTCCGGCCTCGCGGCCCACATCGATGGTAATGAAATTGCCAACCGACGGAATATAGTCCAATCCCCGTTCCTTCAACGAGGTCTCCAGGAACATCAGGCCGTCCTTGTTGAGAGCCCGGGTCCGCTGCAGATGTTCCTGGTCGTGCAACGCCGCCTCCGCAGCTGTCAGCGCCACGCTGTTGACATTGAAGGGCTGGCGTACCC
>JALVSV010000295.1 GCA_027024125.1 Methylothermaceae bacterium
TTCCGGTGTGACCTGGTCAGTCGTCAACTGCCTGGCCAGTCCTGCTTCCACAAATACTCTACCTTGCATCACTACGGTCAGAGCTTCCAGCAGCATCTCGGATGCGCTACGTTTGCTGATATAGCCACAGGCACCGGCCGCCAAGGCATGCTTCACATAGATCGACTCTTCGTGGACACTGAAGACCAGGATTTTGGCCCCTGGATCCCGTGCCAGCAGTCGGCAGATGGTATTGAGCCCCCCCATTCCAGGAAGGGAGAGATCCATCACCACCACATCTGGACGCAGGCGCCCATAAAGATCACAAGCGGTCTCGCCACAATCGGCCTCGGCAACGATTTCCACCCCGGCCTCTTGTTCCAGGAACCACTGAAAACCTGCACGCACCACAGCATGGTCATCGACCAGAAGGACCCGTATCATGGATGTCCAGGATTTGACGAATCAGACGGTGAAGCTTTCTCCACAACCACAGGTTCCTTTTGCTTTGGGATTCTGAAACTGGAATGCTTCATTCAGACCCTCACGGCGGTAGTCCACCTCCAACCCATCAAGAAAATCAACGTGATCCTGCTGAACGAGTATTTTGATGCCCTGGCTCTCATAAACGACATCCAGGGGTCCGATTAGATCGGCAAAATCGATCACATAAGCATAACCGGAACAACCGGCTTTTTTTACGCCCAAACGCAACCCAATGCCTCTGCCCCGCCTGGACAACTGTTTACGTATCTGCGCTGCCGCTCGTTCAGTCAGTTGTATTGCCATGTCGGTTTCCTAATCAATGCCTCGAAAATCGTTGTTACAGACCCATAATCTTTCTTAAACCGGCCAGGAAACGTTCTATATCTGGTTCGAGATTGTCTTTACCCAGACTGATCCGGATCGCCCCTTGGGCCAACTCAGGTGCCACCCCCATGGACATCAGAACATGACTGGGCTCGGACTTGCCGCTGGCACAAGAAGAACCGCTGGAGACAGCGATCTTCTCCCTGTCGAACGCCATGACCAACATTTCGCCATCGAGCCCGGGAACTGAGAAATAGACAGTGTTGACAAGACGCTTGGCATCTTTGGCAAAGATGGTCACACCGGGAACTTCCCTCAAACCTTCTTCAAGCAGTTGCCGCAAGCGCAAACAATGCTGGACCACCATCTGGCGTTCCTGTTTGGCGATTTCCGCTGCTTTACCGAAACCCACAATGCCTGCGACGTTTTCCGTACCACCACGCATCCCCCACTCCTGCCCTCCCCCGTGGAGCAGTGGACTCATGGTTATAGAGCGATCGAGGATCAGGGCACCGGCCCCCTTGGGGCCGTGGATTTTATGGGAGGAAAGGGTCATCATCTGGACCCCCAAAGCTGAAAAATCCACATCCATTCGACCGACAGCCTGGACTGCATCGGTATGGAAAGCAATTTTTCTTTCAGCAACCAATGCTGCCAATTTTTCCACCGGCTGAATCACGCCGGTCTCATTGTTGGCCAGCATACAACTGACAAGCCCCATTGGGACCCTTTGTGACCAGCTCTCCAGGGTATCAGATTGGACTCTCCCTGACTGATCCACCTCCAGCCAATAAAGCTTGACCCCCAGTTTCTCCAAAGCTTTGGCAGTCTCCAACACCGAAGGATGTTCAATCGGGCTGACTGCAAGCTCCCCTTTGGGATGCGCCAGCCACCAGCCCTGCAAAGCAAGATTGTTGGCTTCTGTCCCACCACTGGTAAAGATGACTTGCTGGGGTTGCACACCGACCAAAGAAGCAACCTGCGACCTGGCATGTTCCACTGCATCCCGGGCCAGGCGTCCCAACCGATGTAGGGCCGAGGGATTACCGTAGAATCTGGAAAGAAAAGGAAGCATTGCCTCCACCACTCTTTCATCCATGGGTGTGGTGGCGTTGTGATCGAGATAAATCATATCAATCGGACCTCAATTGATATGATTTTCCTCAAACTCCATGTGCATTGCTTGTTCCTGGCGATGAGCAACTTCCCGGATTTCACTCTGTGCCAGCAGATCCGCCAGACTGATACCGGAAAGATAATCATGTATCTGCTCACTCAGCCCCATCCACAAGGCATGGGTTAGGCATGGCTGGTTGTTCTGGCAGTTCCCTTTGCCGCCGCATCGAGTGGAATCGACGCTCTCATCCACTGCAGAGATGATATCGGCAACATTGATTTCACTGGTTGAACGGCTCAATTGATAACCACCACCCGGGCCCCGAATTCCGATCACCATGCCTGCTCGACGCAATTTGGCAAACAGTTGCTCGAGATAGGACAAGGAAATATCCTGGCGCTTGGCGATATCGGTCAAAGCCACCGGTCTTTGCCCACTATGATATGCCAGATCCAACATCGCCGTGACCGCATAACGGCCCTTGGTGGTCAATCGCACTGTACTTACCGGTCCTGCACTAAAGGTTTGAACTGAAAACACTTTACTAATTCCTACAAAATCAGTCAACTTATTCATGGAACCCTTTGCGGACCGCAGCCTCGGCCGTAATGGATGACAGTGCCCTGGAAACCCTCTTCATGTCACCGATCGGTCATCCATTTTTCTCACTATCACGCAGTTCACAAGCCTCCAGTGGCGGCAGGGAAACTTTCGGAAGCTCGATACCCGCCTGTTTGAGTGCATCCCCGAGCACCTCGACTTGCTGGTCTAAGACTTGAATATGCTCCAACATGCGATTGATGGCATACGCCACAGGATCAGGCATATCTGGCGCCAATCCATATGCATCAAAACCCAAGTGTTTGGCAATGGCTGCCTTTTGAGCCGCGCTCGCCTTATTGATCACATGACCTGGAATCCCCACCACGGTGGCACCTGCTGGAACATTCTTGAGCACCACGGAATTGGATCCAATTCTGGCGTTGTCTCCTACTGTGACAGGGCCAAGGATTTTTGCGCCCGCCCCCACGACCACCCCGCTCCCAAGGGTGGGATGCCGTTTTCCCTTCTGCCAGCTGGTGCCCCCAAGTGTTACCCCGTGATAGAGAGTACAATCGTCGCCAATGATGGCAGTCTCTCCGATGACGACCCCCAAACCATGATCGATAAATATTCGCCTGCCAAGCTGAGCACCCGGATGAATTTCGATCCCCGTCAACCATCTGACAAGATGTGACAGGAAACGGGCCAGCCAAAAAAAACCATGATTCCATAAACAATGGCTCACCCGGTGAAACCAGACTGCATGGATACCTGGATAGGTTGTGACCACTTCCAGCCAGTTACGCGCCGCAGGGTCCCTTTCGAACACACAGCCCACGTCCTCGCGCATTCTTCCCCACAGGTGGATGATGCAATTGATCATTTTTTGTTCTTCTCCCCTTGACGTTGCGCACAACTCAAGATGCCTCTCAAGATATCCACCTCTCTCTTTTCCAGCCGGCTCCTGGCAAACAACCGGCGCAGACGGCGCAAGATGGATGGCGCCTGCTTGCTCGAGTGCAGGAAACCTATATCGTACAAAGTCTGCTTAAGATGTTGATAAAACGATTCGAGCTGAGCATGATTGGCCAAGTCCTCGTCCGGCAGCACCGTTTCAGAGGACTTTTCCAGGCCGGCCAGGCGGAGTTCATAGACGACGATCTGTACTGCAGCTGCCACATTGAGCGAACTGTACTCGGGGTTGCACGGGATATGAAGCCCCATTTGACACAGATCCATTTCCTCATTGGACAATCCTGAGCGTTCTCTGCCAAACACGATGGCCACTTTATGTGACCTGGGTTGCTGGGCGAGCTGGTACGCACATTCCCTCGGCGTCCACAATGGCCATTGAATTGCTCGCTTGCGTACACTCGCACCGATGACCAGATGACAATCTGAAACCGCATCGTCTAGTGAATCGACCACCCTGGCACGAGCCAGGATATCGTCTGCCCCAGCAGCCCTGGCTGTCGCGTCTGCATGCGGAAACTGCTTGGGCGCCACCAATACCAATTCGAAAAAACCCATATTCTTCATGGCACGGGCAGTGGCACCGATATTACCGGAATGGCTGGTTTCAACCAGGACGATGCGGATCTGGGGCAAGCTTTTTTCCCTCATACAAACCAGGATACAGTCGTAGAACGATTGACCTGCACCTGTTTCCACCAGGGCCCACGATCACAAGGGCGGAGCCATTGAAGTTAGCGGATTTTAGCAGAAAAAAGGTATACTATATCATTTCATCAGGCCATATAGTTTCTTCCATGCACCCCATGCTCAACATTGCCACCCGCGCAGCCAGGCGCGCGGGTGATCTCATCGTCCGCGCTTTGGACAATATCGACTATCTGACCATAGACAATAAAGGTCGCAACGATTTTGTCAGCGAAGTGGACCGCGCAGCGGAACGGGAAATCATTCACATTTTGCACAAGGCCTATCCCAATCACCAATTTCTCGGGGAAGAAGGTGGGCGGCAGGGAAAACCGGAAAAGGATGAATTTCTGTGGATCATAGACCCCTTGGATGGCACCACCAACTTTCTGCACGGTTTTCCTCAATTCGCTGTCTCCATTGCCCTGCAGCATCAGGGCCAATTGGAACAGGCGGTGATCTACGATCCATTGCGCCAGGAACTGTTTACAGCGTCCAGGGGGCGTGGCGCCATGCTTAACAATCGCCGTATCCGGGTATCTGGGCAATCCAGCCTGCTCGGTTCACTGTTGGGCACCGGTTTTCCTTTCAAGCAACAAGAATATCTCGATACCTACCT
>JALVSV010000296.1 GCA_027024125.1 Methylothermaceae bacterium
GTGAAGAACGCAGCCAACCTGGCCATCAGCACTGGCTTGGGAAAAGCCGAAGCCAATCAGGGCAGTGTCAAGATCAAGGGTTCGACTGTGAAGAATTCCACGATCAC
Source organism: Methylothermaceae bacterium (assembly GCA_027024125.1). GTDB lineage: Bacteria > Pseudomonadota > Gammaproteobacteria > Methylococcales > Methylothermaceae > Methylohalobius. The sequence continues at coordinate 108 of JALVSV010000296.1, forward strand.
CAACCAATCGACGGTACAGAACGCGGCCAACCTGGCCATCAGCACTGGGCTGGGTAGCACCAAGGCCAATCAGGGATCTGTCGATATCGAGTGAACGACCCATAGGAAATTCAGCCATGGATGGCCATTTCAATTATTCATAAGGTGAGATTGATGAAGGCTCTAACAAAGATCTTTGGGATGGCTATTATGCTTGGTGGTTCGTATTGTCTCGGGGCGGGTTCAGCCATTAAGAATTCATCGATTACGAATCAGGCCAGGGTAAAGAACTCAGCAAATCTGGCTATCAGCGCAGGTGCCGGAAGGGCTGAGGCCAATCAGGCAAGCATCAGGGTCAAGGGGGCCAATTTGACCAATGCAACGGTGATCAATCGTGCCACGGTCAGCAATTCCGCCAATGTGGCCATCGCTGCGGGTGGAAGGGCGGAAGCTAACCAAGGGGCCGTTGTGATAAAGAAATCCTTGAACGGTGTCACCATCGTCAATGATTCGAACATCAGTAATTCGGCGAATATTGCGGTAGATGTCATGGGGATTGGTAGTCTTCTGGGTACGAACGAATCCAGCCAGGGTTCGGTCATCATCAAATGACAATTTACGGAGTTATCCGATGAAGATTACACACATTTCTCTCTGGTTGTCGACAGTTTTAATTTTGGTTTCCGGCAATGTTTCGAGTGGAGACCTGAATGATGGGATTGCCATCGATACACCTGTCGATGACTCATTGAAGCCCACCATCAATATCCCTTTCATTCTTATGAAGGCAAAAGCCGCTGAGCTGAGGGGTAAGAAAGGCCTGAAAAGTTCGCGTCCTGTCATCACGCAGGGAGAACAGGGGCAGGGCAACATAACCTTTGGTGTCGGCTCTAAAATCGCGCCAGGCACCACGATTATCAATGCTTCTGAAATCAAGAATTCCAATGCTATTTCTAAATGAGCTGGTGTAGTCCCATGTGTCGAAACCCATTGAATAAATATATAAGGCCCAAAAGCGGCTTCTGGGTGATTATTGGATTCCTGATGACCCAGCTGATCTCCTGTGGCCTAAGTCCCCAACAGGTAGACCTTGATTTGAACAATACCCTGCCCGAAGTCAAGGTGACGGTCTTTTCGGAGGCCATCAGAAAACTGGGTCAGGCGAATCAGATCTTTGGCAGGGGCGCATTGTATATCATGTCCAAGCCGGCTTTTGACCGCACTGGGACTTCCCTGCCTACCCAGGGCGAGATACCCCAGGATATATCGGAAATGGTGAAAAGCACTTTGAATGCGGTGGGTGGGAACATCTGGTATGTACCTTATGATCCGGAATTTATGTTAAATACCGCTCAGACGGGATATTCCGAATGGGGGGACAAGTTGTTGCCTGATGTGGTGTTGGTGGGTGGTCTCACAGAGTTCGACCGTGGACTCGTCACCAAGGAGGAAGGGGCCGATGTCAGTGGCAGCGCGGAAGAATTGGGTGTTCCCATGGGGCTTGATTTTCAGGATACACGCAAGACTTCCCTCGCCCGCATCACCCTGGATTTCAACCTGCTGGACTTCAAGACGTTCACCGGCATCCCTTTCGTGCAGGCGGTCAATTCCATTCAGGTTCACAAGGGATTGGGCATCGACCAACTGGGTTTTACGGTCTATGGTCAGACATTGGGACTGCGTGGCAATATCAAAAAGATCCAGGGCCGACATGCAGCTGTCCGGTTGCTGGTGCAACTGAGCATTATCCAGATCATCGGGAAGTACCAAAAACTGCCTTATTGGCGCCTGATCCCCAACATGAGCCCCGACCCGGTGGTGCTCGATGCCTTGAGGGAAGAATTCTATGCCATGGATCGTCCGGATCGTATCGCAAAGATTCAGGAATACCTTTATCTGCTGGGTAAGCCCGTCAAAGTGACGGGAAGACTTGATACAGCCACGATGCAGGCTATTGCTTCTTTCAAGAGCGAGCGGGGCCTGCGCAATCCTTCCCCCATCAGCGAAGAGTTGTACCTGGCGCTGATTGAAAACGTTCCTATCGATATTCAGGCCAAAGTGCGCCGTCGCCAAGTCAATGTCATGATCGAGGACTACCGGCAAAACCTCAAGACGCTTGCGTTGCAAGAGGTACCTCCGGTCGAACCATCTGTCACGGCGGATGTATCTGACAGTCCTGCCCGGGAAACTGTGGTAGAACGGAAAGAAAAGCTGGTACCTGAACTTGGTGAGCTGAAGGTATGGACCGACAAATCCGAGGTTCGGATCGGCGAGGAAATTGCCATACTGTTCCAGGTCAGCCGGCCGATGTTCGTCCGGATCGTAGTGGTCAATGCCGCCGGCCAAATGACCACTTTGTTTCCCAATCCTTACCAGAACGATAACCACGCAATGCCTGGTAAGGTTTACCGTATCCCACCTGTGGGTTCGCCCATCAAGCTGACCGCTGGTGCTCCTGCCGGAGTGGATAAAATTCGGGCGGTGGCTTCATTTGAGCCGGTCACGGCAGAAGATCTACAACTGACTGAAAGCGGGGATTTCTCCTCTGATATTTCGGGGAATGGGAAACGAGTTTTCGCGGGTGCGGAATATCAGGTGACTTCCAGCAGCCAGCAAAAAGTCGCCGTGCAATAAGGGAGACTCAACACTATGAAACGACTCGGCATTGTGACGATATTGATTTTGGTGACAGCTTGCGAGACAGCGCCGGTCCGTCGGGAGGAGTATATTTCCCGGCACCCGGAATGGAAGCCAGAGACTGTTGCCGTTATCCGGGCGGGTATGATTGCCCGTGGGATGACCAAGGAACAAGTACGTGCCGCGTGGGGCAGGCCCTGCTACACCTGTCAGGGGACTGCCAGTGGATCTTGGGGATCATCCTGGGAATTCACGACCCAAGTGGTGTTTTTCGATACCGATGGCCGGGTAACCCGATGGGAAGCCAAATAAAGGCCAGCTAAAACATTGTTGAGGTGAATGTTATGAAACAGATGAAACGTATTTTCCATATAAGGAGTATGATAGCAGTGGTTTCCATGCTTGGAACTGCAGCTCCAGCGCTGATGGCGGAAGAAGTCAAAGTGTTTAACTCACCGCCCAGTGCGGATGAAATGGCCAGGCTGTTGTTCCCAGACAAGGCAGCTGACCAGCGGCCTCAAGTCAAGACCCGGTCGCTGATGTTTACCCCCAGGGCGGATAAGAAACAGACTCAGCCAGTGTCTCAGGAAGCAGTGGGGATCGCCTTGCCGATTCAGTTTGCCTTCGGTTCGGCTGAATTATTGGACGAGGCTCGCGCTTATCTTGATGAAATAGGAAGAATGCTGAGCATGGATCAGTTCAAAGATGAGCGGATCGTGCTGGAGGGCCATACCGATGCAATTGGTTCCTCGAAATACAATGAGTATTTGTCACTGGCCAGAGCCCGTGCGGTGAAGTCCTATCTGGTGGATCATTTCGGCGTGAATCCCCAGCGTTTGTTGGTTGTGGGGCGGGGGGAAGAGGAACCGCTGCCTGGTCGTGATCCCAATGATGGTGAAAACCGTCGGGTTGAGTTGCATCGGGCGACGAAACAAGCATCCAATTGATCGGACAGAATCATGGCAAGATTGAAAATACTGCCTGTTTTGCTTTGCATGTTCTCAAATGGGGTCATGGCTGAGGCTTATACCGGCAAGATAGTCATTGATGGGGTCGTAATGGGAGAAGTTGGCGCCGGTGTGGCGACCGGGGATGGTCAACGTTCCAGTCAACGTCGTGAAGTTCCCTGTTTCGGCGAAATCACCGTCGAGGCGGGGGTCGACCTGGTGGTGAAGCGGGGAAGTGACTGTGTGGTTGTCATAGATGCGGACAGTAATCTGATTCCGTTGATTGCTACGGAGGTGAACGGGGCACGTCTGACTGTATCCACTACCCGTTCCATCCAGAGCCAGGGGAGAATCCAGGTCGAAGCGACTACTCCCCAGCTGAAACGGGTGGATATCCAGGGTGCATCGAATGTCAAGCTGGTTTCCGTCCAGTCGCCATCATTGGAGATCGTGCTTTCAGGCAGTGGTGAAGTGGCAGGAGATGGCAGGGTCGGTCAACTGGATGTGGTTGTCGACGGAAGCGGCGATGTCAACCTCGGGAGGCTTCGTTCTGATAACGTAAAGGTACGGATCAGCGGGGCGGCGGACGCCGAGATCTATGCCGAACAATCTCTCAAGGTCGATCTTGAAGGCGCAGGTGATGTCCGCTATTTTGGAAACCCGGCCCATGTGGAGAAAAACATTAGCGGGGCGGGTGATGTTGTGGCCGCTGAATAGAACCTAACGGTCATGAAACTTTTTTTCACCCCGATACATGAAAGAACCTAGCAGGGATCAGGGGAGTGGTTTGAGGGCGTACGCGGCCTGGACGGCCGCGTCCGAGTCTCCAGGGAGGGATTCACGGCGTCCCGAAAACCACTCCCCTGCTCCCCGCCCACCATGTTCCTTTCACAGTAGTAAAGTCAGGCTTGCTTCGGCATCAGGACCGCGTCATTTAAATACGTAAAGGGTTGATTGAAGAGGCAGGTGGTGTGATTCGAAAGCCTCGCCGGCAGGGAGGTATTTACAGCGTTTTTCGAAGCAGATCACCTGCCTCGTCCAGAATA
>JALVSV010000297.1 GCA_027024125.1 Methylothermaceae bacterium
GGCCATCACTGTGGTGCATTGCCGCCTTCTTGGAACGCGATTCGTCTGGCATTTGCTCCCCAGGCATAGAAATGTGATGATGGGAATAGCGGGCTTTCCTATGTGGATTCCTTGGTAGATCCAGCCAGGCCCTATTCAGTCGGGCCTGTACAGTTTGAGCCACCACCTGCTTGGCAGGTTCGCTTTGCACAGCCCATTCACCGAATAATGCCAGCGCATGGGCATCGGCCAGATCCACTTTGTTTGCAATGAGCACATCCGCCATAGCTATTTGATCGACGAAGTTCTCATTGCAACAATAGCGGGAATCACCGAGCTTCCTCGGATCAACCAGACACAAACTGGCCCGAAGATCCAGAACCCCACGAAAATATTCGGAATCCAGGGTCTCCAGAACCCGGCGTGGATGCCCCAGACCAGAGGGCTCGATCAACAGGCGATCCGGCCGGGCGTCCCGCAACAAGCGATTCACAGCGACCTGCATTGGAACACCGGCGGCGCAACACATGCAACCACCTGGCACTTCTTTGACCATGGATCCTTGGGAAGCATAAATCGCGCCATCAATCCCAACCACACCAAACTCATTCACCAGAACCGCCCATTTTTCCAGCCGGGCCTTATCCGCCAAAAGCTGCAGAATAGCCGTCGTTTTTCCGACCCCGAGAAATCCCATGATCAGATTGACCGGAATTCCATAGAGCCGTTTACGTGAAGGTTTGGTAGACACTCAATCACACTTCTGCAATGGAAGCGGGAAATACCTTCTCTGGGCCAGGAGGGTATTCCCCGCCAACGAGCATCCTGCACAACGCACCTGATACACCTTGAACCTGAGAAAATGACCATCCATACAATCGAATGAGCGGTCAGGAAACCACTTTATAAACCTTCCGATCAAGATGGAAGAAACCCAGGTTCGTTTGCGTATCTTTGGAGCCATTCCATCATTTGCTCGTATGGCATCGGCCTGGCAATCAAGAAACCCTGGGCGACATCACATCCCATTTGTTCAAGCATTTCCCAGGTAACTTGATCTTCCACCCCTTCTGCCACGATACGCATACCCATCTTCTTGCCCAGCAAGATGCATGATTCGACGATGGCCCTGGCTTCTACATCGTCCTTCATGACACCGATGAAAGATCGATCAATCTTAAGCTCGGTAAAAGGGATGCGGTGCAGTTGGACCAGGGACGAGTAACCGGTACCGAAATCATCTATGGAAAGGGAAAACCCTTTCATTCTCAGGCGTGTGAGGATATCCAAGACCGTCGTCACCCTTTCCATCAAGGCACTTTCCGTGATTTCCAGGACGATACAAGAAGGATCCAAAAACCTGTCACGGACCAGCTGTGACAGGGATTCGGGCAGGCTCAAGTCGGTGAGGGTCTTGACAGACAGGTTGATGGCGACGCAGAGCCTTCGCCCATCTACCTGACAGCCGGTAAGTTGCAGGAGAACTTGACGAAGCACCCAATCCGTCAACTGATCAATAATATCGTAACGCTCAGCCAAAGGAATGAAGTGGTCTGGTGGGACCAGCCCTGCCGATGGGTGCTGCCAACGCACCAGGGCTTCGAAGCCCACCAGCTTTCTATTGCTAATTTCAAGTTTTGGCTGGTAATGTAGAATCAGTTCGTTGTCATGAATGGCCTGGAAGAGCTCCCTGCGGCTGAAGTCCGCGGATGCATCAGAAACTTCTTTATTCATGATCTCGCGGGCAGTGGGCGAGGAGAGGACCTGCCTGAGTTCAGCTGCTCGTATCGGTTTATGCAGGGATGAAAGCACGTTCAGAGAGCTTTCCCTGGCCAGGCGATGGGCCGCATGGAGAATACTGTCGTCGCAACCACTGACCAGAATAATGCCAAGGTCCGCGTTAAGTTCAGCAAGACTGCGTAACACCTCGATGCCATCCTTTTCCGGCATGATCAAATCCAGAATCACCAGCTTTAGCTCTGGATTGTTTCGATAGTATTCGACAAACGCCCCCCCATGTTTGAAATATAAAGGGAGAAACCCTTCCCTTGACACCATTTCACAAAGCAGGTGTCCCAGTTCGGATTCATCGTCCACTATTGCCAGAGGCTGTTCCATCTTCGGTCTATAGCCCGGGATGTCTTATCTTAGGGCAGCAGCAATTCTTTTTGCCAGCTGTAATTTAGTATAGGGTTTGAGTAGCAATTTGGTTGAGAATTGCACCAGACTGTCTGTAGTTAAAACTTTTCCGGCATGCCCTGAAGTAAGCAGGATTTTGATATCAGGACGTATGGCAACGGCTTTTTGCGCCAACTGATACCCGTCCACCCCCCCTGGCATCACCACATCGGTGAACAAAAGTTCGATTTCAGCATGATTCCTGAGCACCTCAAGTGCCTGAGCAGCATTTCCCGCTTCCAGGGTTTGGTACCCCAGGCTCTGCAGATACCCTATCGCAAGTTTCAGCAGATCCGGCTCGTCGTCCACTACCAAAATAGTGCCACTGCCATCTGGTAGCGGGACAAATTCGCCTTCCGGGAAGGATCGTTTCGACCCAGTTCCCTCCATCCTGGGAAAATACAAGCGAAAGGTGGTGCCATGACCTGGCTCTGAATACACATGAATATCACCATCGCATTGTTGAATAAAACTATACACCATGGCCAGACCAAGACCTGTGCCTTTCCCTACAGCTTTGGTGGTAAAAAAGGGGGTGAAGATCTGTTGCCGGATCTCTTCACTCATCCCCATACCCGTATCGCTGATGGACAGAACCACATAATCGCCAGGGACCAATTGTGGATAAATGTCAGCATTGGTAGAACCCAGGGCGACATTGCTCGTTTCGACAATCAGCCTGCCTCCGGCGGTCATGGCATCACGGGCATTCAAAACCAGATTGAGCAAGGCATCTTCCGCCATGGATGGATTGATTTGAACCGGCCAGAGAGATTCTTCCAACTGTAGTTTCAACTCTATCTCCGGTGTCAGAGTGCGTTGAATCAGTTCTGAAAGGCCCACGACAAGTGTATTCAGATTCACCCTTTCCACATCCTCAGAGCCGCAGCGGGCAAAATCCAGTAACCGCCGGGTCAAATGGACGCACCGTTCCGTCGATTGCAAGGCCTTGTCCACCCAGGGCCTGGCCACATGATCACCTTGCAGATAATCCTTCAGAAAATCCAGATACCCAACAATGACGTTCAACTGGTTGTTGAAGTCATGCGCAATACCGCCAGCCAGCTGACCGACCGCCTCCATCTTCTGTGAGCGCCGGATGACTTCCTCCTGGATCTTGCGCTGGGTGATGTCCGTATATGACCCAAGAACACCTATGACGTCACCATCCTGACTCAACAATGGAACCTTGCTGGTCTCCAATATCCTGCGGTTACCCTCTCTATCGGTCAAGGGTTCCTCATAACACAGTTTTGGCTGCCGCGTCTCCATGACCATTTTGTCATCCCGGCGATAGAGATCGGCCTGCTCTGACCATGCCATTTCCGAATCCAGCCGACCAACCATGTCATGCACGGAGTCTACGCCTGCATCCCGGGCAAATAACAAATTACAGCCCAGATAGCGACTGTCCCGATCCTTCCAGAACACCCTTACCGGAATAGTATCGAGAATATTTTGCAATAATGACTGATTTTCTATGATTTCACGTTCAGTGTTTTTCTGCTGTGTGATGGCCTTACGGGTGATGGAAAAAGTCCTTACCATCAATCCACTCCACACCAACAGCATGAAAATACCCGGTAGTAACAATTTCCAGGCAACTTGAGCATAGATGACATCCAGAGAATCGGTCAGCTTGATCGCCGCTCTCTCATGCAGACGCCGTAGCTGCTTGGTCGAGACAACAGCGAGGTTGAGGAATTCCCTGAATCGATCCAGTCTCGATTCTTTGCTATCGACGGCATTCTCGAGGGGAACCAGAAAAGCATGTAAGCGCTCTTCAAGACGGATAAAGGCTGTATTGCCCTGTTTCCAGACGAACTGCTGGTGGAGCTGGCGAATACGTTCAAACAGGTGATTGACCATATACTTATGATCATCAAGTGTGTCTGCACCCGCTACATGTTTATGGCTAGACATGTGGGGGGAAAAAGAAGCAAACAGGGAAAATGTCTCTAATTTCTCCAATTCATGTTGAAGTTGATACAGGACGGAGATACTGGGCAGATGATAGAAGCTGAGCCTCTTCTCTTGCTCGCTGATTGCTTGCCACTGTTGAAACATCAGCACCAGGAACAAACCGAACATGCCTGCCCCTAGCAAGAGCAGGGTATAAAAATAGCGAGGCAGACTTTCGATTCCCGGCGGCTGGTTGGTACCCTTACTCATTCTGCTGGATGGTCAATCAAATCGAGTTCGACCGCGATTCTCAACAGGGCAGCAAAATCATCGAAAGTGGCGGGAAAATAGGCCCGGGCACCCACCTCATTCAGTATTTTTCTATGCCCAGGATCAGCATAGGTCAATTTCAAGAAAGCATCGATGATTCTGTCCTTGAGCGAGGCAGGAAGGTCGTTACGAGCGGCCCATACATAATTGGTAAAAGGCGGGGTGCGCCATACGATACGGATTTCACTCGGTTTAATCACACCGTTCTGGAAGAGTTTGTTGATGACAACAGCATTGGCCACGCCGAGATCGACCCTGCCGGATTTCACTCATTCGGCTGTCGTGTCATG
>JALVSV010000298.1 GCA_027024125.1 Methylothermaceae bacterium
ACCATGGATGGCTATTCAGTCAATGCCGCATTCCAGAATATCGGTAGCCTCAAGGTGCGATCCCCTGTGAAACTGGCAGGTGTCAAAATCGGACGGGTGTCAGCCATCCATTTGGATAACGAAAACTATCAGGCAATCGTGGTCATGCACATCCAACCTCAATACAAATTGCCCGATGACAGCATCGCCAGCATCTACACCTCGGGCCTGTTGGGTGAACAATACGTAGCCATCGATGCCGGCGGCAGTCCGGAATACCTGGAAGACGGCGACAGCTTCGATATCACCCAATCGGCCCTGGTCCTGGAAGAGCTGGTGGGCAAGTTTTTGGTCAATATGTCGGAAAAGAGCGGATCCAAGGAAGATCAGTGAGTGTGGTATTGAAAGAGACCGCCCCTCGGCACTTTTCTGTGGAAGGCGAGCTGACCTTTGCCACGGTGATGCCGCTATGGCGAAAGACCCAACCTCTCCTGGCCCGGGCTTCGGGAAAGGTGATCATCGATTTGCAAGGGGTCACACGAGCAGACAGCGCTGCCCTGGGTCTGTTGGTGGAATGGCTTCGTCTGGGCGCAAAACGAGACTTGTCGCTCTCCTTTCAACGTCCGCCACCCCATCTCATAACCATGGCCAGCGCCTACAATCTGACTCCTCTGCTGCCCATCCATGGATAAACTGCTCGTGCTCGGCGGAGCGCCTCTTCAGGGTGAAGTGGCCATCTCAGGCGCCAAAAACGCCGCTCTTCCCATCCTCGCCGCCAGTTTACTGGCCAGTCATCCCGTCACCATAGGCAACGTTCCACGGCTCAACGATATCACCACCATGCTGGCGCTGCTGGGTGATATGGGGGTCCATCACAGCTTCGACGGCAAGACCGTAACCATCGATGCCTCGGACATCCGCCGCCCCCTGGCATCTTATGAACTGGTCCGCACCATGAGGGCGTCCATCCTGGTTCTGGGGCCATTGTTGGCGCGTTTTGGCCAGGCAGTGGTTTCCCTGCCAGGTGGCTGCGCCATCGGCGCCCGGCCGGTGGATCTGCACCTGAAAGGCCTGACCGCCATGGGAGCAACCATCAAAGTCGAAAAGGGCTATATCCATGCCAGTGCTTCACGTCTCCATGGCTGCCGCCTGGTGTTGGACCAGGTGACTGTCACCGGCACCGAGAATCTGTTGATGGCAGCCACATTGGCACAGGGCAGGACCATTATCGAAAATGCTGCCCGGGAACCTGAGGTGAGCGATCTGGCCCATTTCCTGGTAGCCCTGGGAGCTCGCATCGACGGAATTGGCACCGATGTGCTGGAAGTGGAAGGCGTCAGAGCGCTCAATAACGCTGGCAATGCTCGCGATTATCAGGTACTGCCCGACCGCATCGAGACTGGAACCTACCTGACTGCCGCTGCTTTGACAGGCGGCTGCATCCGGACCACCTGCACCCGACCCGAGCTGCTGGATGCAGTTCTGGCAAAGTTGAGAGAAGCTGGCGCAGCTATCACCACAGGTGATCACTGGATTGAACTGTCCATGCCCCGGCGCCCCAAGGCAGTCTCCTTTCATACCGCGCCTCACCCTGCCTTTCCTACCGATATGCAGGCCCAGCTGATGGCACTCAACACAATCGCCGAAGGCGTGGGGATCATTACTGAGACCATTTTCGAAAACCGCTTCATGCACGTTCTGGAATTGCGCCGTCTGGGCGCACAGATCGCCGTCGAGGGCAACACCGCTGTCTGCACAGGCGTGGAAAGGCTCAATGGCGCCCCAGTCATGGCTACCGACCTTCGCGCTTCCGCCAGCCTGGTACTGGCCGCACTGGCGGCAGAAGGTGAAACCGTGATTGACCGCATCTATCATATCGACAGGGGTTACGAACAAATCGAGACTAAATTCTCCCAACTGGGCGCCGAAATCCGCCGGATTTGTTGATATCTGGCTATGGGCAGGGTATAAACCCGCCCGTACCGGAATATCGTCATTCGGGCGGTTGCAAATCCACCCCAGCGTGGCCACCATAGAGGCCGGTTTCAAACCTGCCCGGACCGAGCATGAAAATCACGGAAATCATCTGAAACTTAGGAATTTCAAACGAAAAATGCTGACCATCGCCGTCTCCAAAGGGCGGATCTATCAGGAAGCCTTGCCACTTTTGGCCAGTGCTGGCATCGTGCCAACCTGTGATCCGGAAACCTCGCGAAAACTGATCATTCCCACGGGTGACCCTGATGTCCGTCTTCTGATCATCCGTGCCACCGACGTTCCCACCTATGTGGAATATGGCGCTGCCGACCTGGGGATTGCCGGCAAGGACGTCCTGGTTGAATATGGCGCCGAAGGGCTGTACGAGCCTCTTGACCTTCGAATCGCCCGCTGCCGTATGATGACCGCAGGCAAAATCAACGACACGTGGCAAGGCCAGCGCATCCGGGTGGCGACCCAGTACGTAAGAATTGCCAAACGCTTCTTCGCCGAGCAAGGAGTGCAGGCTGAAATCATCAAGCTTTACGGTTCCATGGAACTGGCCCCCCTGGTGGGACTGGCGGAATGCATCGTGGATCTGGTGGATACAGGGAACACCCTCAAGGCCAACGGACTGGAACCACGCGATCATATCATGGACATCAGTTCACGCCTGGTGGTCAACAAGGCGGCAATGAAGATGAAGAATCAGCGCATCAAGTCTCTGATCCACGAACTGGAATCTGCAATCAGCAATCGAGCGCCAACATGACTATCAGAATACGTCTTCTCGATACCCGCACTGCCGATTTCACTCCCCAGCTGGAAAACATCCTGAGCTGGAATGATGAATTCGATCAGGATATCCACCAGACTGTTGTGGAGATCCTGTCCCGGGTGCGCCGGGATGGAGATACCGCAGTCCTGGAATATACCAACCGCTTCGACCAGCTTGAAGCCACCAGCCTGGCTGAACTGGAGATCCCCAAAGAGCAGCTGCAACAGGCACTGAAAGCGATCCCTCAGCCCCGGCGCCACGCATTGGAAACTTCTGCCGCCCGTATCCGTGCCTATGCAGAACATCAGAAGCTGGAATCGTGGCGGTACCGGGACGAATTGGGCAATCTACTTGGCCAACAGGTCACTCCCATGGATCGGGTGGGCCTGTACGTTCCTGGTGGTAAGGCCGCCTATCCTTCTTCGGTGCTGATGAATGCGATACCTGCCAGGGTTGCCGGCGTCCCCGAGCTGATCATGACCGTTCCCGCCCCTGCAGGTGACATCAATGACCTGGTCCTGGCAGCCGCAGCGATTGCTGAAGTAGACAGAGTGTTTCGTATCGGTGGCGCCCAGGCCATTGGGGCGCTGGCCTACGGAACCGAAACGATTCCCAGAGTGGATAAGATCGTCGGTCCCGGCAATATCTTTGTCGCCACCGCCAAGAAACTGGTGTTTGGACAGGTAGGCATCGACATGATCGCAGGTCCTTCCGAAATCCTGATCATTGCCGATGGTATCACTGATCCAGACTGGATCGCCATGGACCTGTTCTCCCAGGCCGAACACGACGAGAACGCCCAATCGATCCTGCTATCTCCCAACCAGGATTATCTGGCCCGCGTTGCATCAAGCATAGAAAAACTGCTGCCATCTATGGATCGGAGCGAAGTCATCCGAACCTCCCTGGAAAACCGCGGTGCCCTGATCCAGGTATGCGACCTGGACGAAGCCTGCGAGCTTGCCAACCGAATCGCTCCCGAGCACTTGGAGTTATCGGTGGCCGACCCTGAACCGCTGCTACCCAAAATACGTCATGCCGGCGCCATCTTCCTCGGCTCCTACACCGCTGAAGTCCTGGGAGATTACTGTGCCGGCCCCAACCACGTACTCCCCACTTCAGGAACGGCCCGGTTCTCATCACCATTGGGCGTGTATGACTTTCAAAAACGCTCCACGATCAGCTATTGCAGCCCGGCAGGAGCATCCGCTCTGGCCGAGACCGCTGAAACCCTGGCCTTGGGAGAAGGACTGAGCGCTCATGCCCGTTCTGCCGCCTACAGGATCAAACGATGACACCGCAACAGTTCTTTCGCCCTGAGATTCTGGCCGACCGGGCCTATCACGTTCCTACCGCCGAGGGCATGATCAAACTTGATGCCATGGAAAATCCCTACACCTGGCCACCAGAGATGATATCCGGTTGGCTCGATCACCTGCGTGCCGCCCACCCAAACCGTTATCCGGATCCCCAGGCACCAGCATTGAAACAGGCATTGCGCAGCTATGCCGGGATTCCAGCCGGTTCCGACATCCTGCTGGGTAACGGCAGCGACGAGATCCTCCTGATCCTGTTGACCGCGTTAGTCGGGCAGGAGGAAATCAAAGTGTTGGCCCCTGAACCCACTTTCGTCATGTACCGCCAAATCGCTCATTGGCTGGACATCGAATTTATCGGCGTCCCGTTACAAGCGGATTTTTCCCTCGATGCCGAAGCCATGCTGGCCGCCGTGAAGACTCACAGCCCCAGAATCATCTTTCTGGCCTATCCTAACAATCCTACCGGCAATCTGTTCGAAACGGCCCTGATAAAGGAAATCGTCAAAACCACACCTGGGCTGGTCGTGGTGGATGAGGCCTATGCACCTTTTGCCCAGGCGAGTTTCATGGACGAACTCGGCAATCACGACAATCTCCTGGTCTTGAGAACCCTCTCCA
>JALVSV010000299.1 GCA_027024125.1 Methylothermaceae bacterium
GCCATGTCCTGGAGGAATGTAGGCAGGTATGTTTTGGAAATAATAGATGTATCCCTGCATCATGCCCGATGCGAAATGTTCACCCGCGGTTGCAAACATCATGGCGATCAGAACCTGCAGGCGTACCACGTTGGTTTCCCAGATCAAGAGTCCAATCAGAACCACCCACCCACAGCGACCCACTGCGTTCTGTAGTTCGAGGTCGTGGAATGAATCGACATACAGACATAACGCGATGCCCATGAAGGTGACAGTGGCTATGAAAAGTTCTTTGGAGCTTGCCCGAATGGCCTTCAATAACATGGGTGCTGTTTCCAAGTGCAAAGTTGCAGCCAATAAACTTACACTGTTACAGCCTTGAGCTCAAGGACAATGCCGCTCAAATCCGACCGCACAATCACGGGGGCGCAATCGTACCCCCTGTCTGCAACAATACAGTCAGCAGGTACCTTTCTGCCTGACCGATGAATCGTTCCCGGAGTTCAGGGCTCTGTCATCCTTTATGTCGAGATATGTGGGGTTTGCTTCAAAAAAGCGGTTACTGTATCCCAGTAGGATTTAAACAGGCCTTCCTGACGACGTGGCTTTCGAACCAGACCACCCGCCCCTTCAATCAGTCGTTTACGTGTTTAGATGATGTGGTCCTGTCCCGTAGCTAGAGATGGCTGGTCAAGAATTGGTAGAGACGGTATCCTTGATTGTTCCAGAGGCGAGAACTTTGACGATGAAAGGATCGTCAAAAGAGATTACATAATATAAAGCGATATTGACCGGAGTTGTTAATTATGTTCAAGAAGTTTGTGCAAAACCCGTATTCTTTGCTGTTGTTGGCAGTCTACATCGTTGCATTGTATGTCCTGCTGAATAAGGCAATTGTGCCGTTCGTCGTGAATGTGGTCAATAGCGATACCTTCAGTGGGGATCCTTCACAATCCGGCCAAGTGACGGAAGTTCACGACAATCGTACGGCCATGGCACTGTTGCAGTGCAACCGATTCGTCAAGGACAAGTTTGATGAGAAGGCCGTACTCACGTTTGCCAATACCGGCTACAATTCCTGGGACATTGGCTATGGACGATTCATCATCAAGTCCCATGTGGATGTCACCGAGCCGAGTGAGCCTACCGTTCGTAAGAACTATGTCTGTGAAATCAAACATATCGGGGGTGATCTGGATCAACAGGACAATTGGGATTTGAAGGGGCTAGCGATGCATGATGTCAAATTGGCATCCGCCCCCCAGGGGGAATGAGGAATGAAACACGCCAAGGGGCTTCCACCTATTCCCTGAGTGAGCAGGCAGAGCAATCCTCCGGAACAACGGGTGAGGCGCCCTTTGGCGGGCGCCTCCTTTTTTGAAGGATGCTATATTTCAGTCGACCTGTTGTATTCCATCCAGAATCCAATGGGGAGCGAAGTCCTGTTTGGAGCGGACGAAATGCCAGACTTCCTGCACACGCTCTGGAGTTTGATCCCCTTCCTGAATCAGCGCTGTGAACAATACGGCAGCTTCCTGGGTTTTAGTCTGGTCATTGAAGTCAAGTAAACGGGCATCCAGTTCGAGGATCCGGGTGGGCTGATTGTCGGCAAGGTGGTTTCTCTGGTCCTTGATCTCGATGAATACGTCGTCTGTGGTCAGCCCCCGTATGTCGGCCAGTTCGTCACGATTCCAGGCTTCCTGTAGATTGATGAATACCTGTTTTGCTTCTTCCAGGAAGGATTCCACGTCGAAATCCCTTGGCACAATAGGCATGGACTGGTTTGGATTCTTAGGGTCGTCAGCCTTTCCCTGGCCAAACAACAGGTCGGTGGCAAAACCGCGTTCATTGCGGCGCGGTTGCAGATGTTCCTCGAACTGACTGTGTGTGGAGTCGGGTGGTGGACTTCCATAACCATAGAGTGTATCGGGGGCCGTCTTGGGCCTCCTGGTCAGGAGTTTGAAGGCAAGAAATGCCAAACCGCCAAATACCAGCAGATCGGCAAGATTGATGTTTTCGAAGGCCCCTCCGAAAAACATTGAACCCAGCAGACCTCCGATGAGAAATGGTGCGAGCATACCGAGGAAACCTCCACGGTTGCGCCAGGATTGGCGGGCGTCCTGGTTACGCTGAACCGCCTTTTGCCGGGAATAGCTTGGCCGCCTGGGTATTTGAGAGCGTTTGTAGGGGGTGCTATAGAAGGATCTCCCGCCAAAGGATCTGCCGCCCCCAAAACGTTTGGCCTCTGAATCGGTAAAGGGCGCCATCATCATGATGGCGGCGATCAAAAGCATGAAGGGTGTCAATTTATAGTTGGGCATAGGATGGTTCCTTTTGTCTGTTTGCGAATTTCAAAGAGGTTGATTGGACCAATGGAAACCCAGGGTGTTCGTCATTTCCTGCGCCATGTCCCGCTTTTTCCCCCGCTTTTTTCGAGCAACCGGATGCCGCTGATGGTCATGGCCCGGTCCATGCTCTTGCACATATCGTAGATGGTCAGTAATGATATCTGCACGGCGGTTAAAGCCTCCATTTCCACGCCGGTGGCAGCATGGGTTTCGGTAATGGCGCGGCAACGGATCTGTCCGCTTTCCGGTTCGGGAACCAGATCGATCTCCACTTTGGTCAATGGAATGGGGTGGCAGAGCGGAATCAATTCCGCTGTTTTCTTGCTTGCCATGATGCCGGCAATTCGGGCAATCCCCAGAACATCCCCCTTCTTATGCCCGCCTTGGGTAATCATTTCCAGGGTTTGTGCTTTCAGCTCGATAAATCCTTCTGCAATGGCACGGCGTCTGGTTGCAACCTTGTCTCCGATGTCGACCATATGAGCCTGGCCGCGATGATTGAAATGGGTGAGTTCTGTCATGTTCCATCCTGTGATTTAATGATGGAAGGTTATCAAGAGATGGAAAGGGTGAAAAGTAATGACGATCAGGGTGAGATTGTTTGCCAGTTTACAGGAAAAATGGCGAATCGATCAGATTGATCTGGAAAGTACGGGTATGGAAAAGGTGGCTGATGTCTGGCTGAATCTAACCGGTGAAGAGTTACCCTCCCAGGTGCTCGTTGCGGTAAATATGGAATATGCCCGCCCTGACACCCCGATCAAGGACGAGGACGAAGTGGCTTTTTTTCCACCGGTGACCGGAGGTTGATGGTGCAGGTAATCCTGGCTTCACAGCCATTCGATCCATGGAAGTCGCTTCAGACGTTCCAAAATGCGATGCTGACGGTTGGCAGTTACGGCGCTACGGCAGTGTTCGTGGGGACCATGAGAGATTTCAATGAAGGTGAGAGGGTGGAATCGTTATTCCTCGATCATTATCCGGGTATGACCGAGCGCGAGCTCGAAAGGATACTGAGGGAGGCCCGTTCCCAGTGGGAATTCCTTGATGCCCTGATCGAACACCGGGTGGGGGAGATTGAACCGGGAGAGCCGATTGTCCTGGTGGCGGTTTGGTGTGCCCACAGGGGAGCGGCATTCGATGCCTGCCGCTGGATCATGGAGGCTCTAAAAAGCAGGGCACCTTTCTGGAAGAAAGAGACCGGGCCGGCGGGTGTCCGCTGGGTGGAGCGTAACACCGCCGGGTGAAAGAGCTGCCGGCCGCTGGCACTCCAGTGGCGTCAAGGACTAGAAATTGGGTTTTTCCTTGGCCTGGTTGTAGCGTTCGATGCCTGAGGTGATCTCCTGTTTGGCTTCTGCGGGGCCGAGCCAGTTTTCCACCTTAACCCATTTGCCAGGTTCCAGGTCCTTGTAATGTTCGAAGAAATGGGCGATCTGGGCAAGCTGAGCCTCGGGGATATCGCGGAAGGAGTCGACGGTGCGGTATAGGGGGGTCAGTTTGTCCATGGGGACGGCCAGTACCTTGGCATCGACGCCGGCTTCGTCGGTCATTTGCAGCATACCGATGGGACGGCAGTGAACCACCGCTCCTGGAATCAGCTTCCATGGTGCAATCACCAAAACGTCCACAGGATCACCATCTTCTGACAGAGTATGCGGGACATAGCCGTAGTTGCAAGGATACTGCATCGCTGTCCCCATGAAGCGGTCAACAAACAAGGCGCCTGTTTCCTTGTCCACTTCATATTTGACCGGATCGCTATAGGCTGGAATTTCGATAATCACGTTGATATCGTGGGGAATGTTTTCCCCAGAGGAAACCCGCATCAATGCCACAGTCTCTACTCCTTCAATTAATACAAAACGATCAATTATGAATCACCTTGGTCCTTTGCGCAAAATGAAAACCCATCTGGAAAACGATGGATCCGTCTCCTATCAATTGCCGCTTGGTGATGAGCTTTACGTGCCGTTGGTACCGCTGCTCGGGAAAAAGCTGGCGCTGAGATATCAAGGGCAGATCCATTGCATTCATTGTGGTCGCAAGACCTCCAGGAGTTTCAACCAGGGTTATTGCTTTCCGTGTGTCCGACGCTTGGCCCGTTGCGATACCTGTATCATCAAACCGGAATTGTGTCATTTCGATCAAGGGACCTGCCGGGAACCTGAATGGGCCGAGGAAAATTGTCTGCAACCCCATATCGTTTATCTGGCCAACTCATCGGGATTGAAGGTGGGCATCAGCCGCAAGCGTCAGATTCCCACCCGCTGGATGGACCAGGGGGCGACCCAGGCCCTGGAGATTCTGGAAGTGTCCACACGTCACGTGTCGGGTCAAGTGGAGATGATCCTAAAGGCCCATGTCAGCGACCGTACCCAATGGCAGAAAATGCTCAAAGGTGAGGCCGGGAAAGTGGATCTCGAAGCCGAGAGGGAGCGGTTGCTGGCATTGTGTCAGGCAGCGATTGGCGAGGTGGAACAGGCCTGCGGTCCCGGTTCAGTCCGACATCTCCCAGAGGCCGGGGTCATGACCTTCCGGTATCCCATATTGGAATATCCCACCAAGGTCAAATCCTTCAATTTTGACAGGCAGCCGGATGTGGAGGGGACATTGCTGGGCATCAAGGGCCAGTACCTTATTTTCGATACCGGGGTGATCAACATCCGAAAATTTTCCGGGTACCAAGTGGTGCTTGAAACTTAGTCTTCGCGGTCGTGGCCGGGTTCGGCGGAGTTTGAAGGTTGTTTCCACTTGCAGTGAGAGAGCAGCCAGTCTCAGATCAATAGGCAGGTGTTGGTTTGCGATCCAGTTTCCGGTAACTGATCGCTTCGCTGAGATGTCTGGAGGTGATTGGCCCGCTTGCATCGATGTCGGCTATGGTTCTGCTGACTTTGAGGATACGGTGCAGGGCGCGGTGGGAAAGGCCAAGTTGATCGATGGCCCTGCCAAGCAGCCGTTCGCTGTCTTCGTCTATCGGACAATATCGTTCTATCTCACTCACGTTCATATGGGCGTTGAGTTTGCCGCAGCGGGTCAGGGCAGTTCGCCTGGCATGGATGACTCTCTCGCGCATCGTCTTACTGTTGAGTTCCTGCCCGGCTTTGTTGCCCAGAAGTTCGGTGGTATGGCATTGAACGTCAAGATGGATGTCAATCCGATCCAGGAGCGGCCCGGAAATACGTTCCCGATAACGCAGAATCTGCTGAGGCGAACAATGACAGCGTCCCGAAGGATCGCCATGATAACCGCAAGGGCAGGGGTTCATGGCGGCGACCAGCTGAAAGTTGGCAGGGAATGTAGCCTTGTTCGAGGCTCTGGAAATCGTGATGTGGCCAGTTTCCAAGGGTTCACGCAGGACTTCCAGGACCTTGCGGTTGAATTCCGGCAGTTCATCGAGAAACAGGATGCCCCGGTGGGCCAGGGAGATTTCCCCTGGCCGGATGTGCCCGCCGATTCCACCTCCCACCAGAGCAGGTGCCGAAGCGCTATGGTGTGGACAGCGATAGGGTGGCAGCCGCCAGCGGGCGGAATCGATCGCGTAGCCGCTGACCGAGTGAATCGCTGCTGTCTCCAGGGCTTCCTCATCGTCCAGTAGGGGAACGATGGTGGGCAGGCGCTCTGCCAGCATGGATTTCCCCGATCCTGGAGGTCCAATCATGAGCAGATTGTGGCCACCGGCAGCTGCCACTTCCAAGGCACGTTTGGCTTGGTAGTGGCCCCGGACTTCGGCATAGTCCATAGGGATGGAAGGAAAGGTGTTGGTGTGAGTCGGCGCCTGTGCCTTCAGAGCTTCTTTGCCTTGCAGGTGGGCACATACTTGCAGTAGATGGCTGGCGCCAAATACCGACAATGCTTCCACCAGAGTCGCCTCATGGATATTTGTGTGGGTTAGAATGAGGGAGCGTCCCGCCTTGTGACAGTGAAGCGCTGCAGGCAGCGCGCCTCTAACCGCACGTAACTCCCCGCTGAGTGAGAGCTCGCCCAGAAACTCGTAGTCGTCCAAAGGGGAAGCGGGAATCTGTCTGGATGCAGCCAGAATGCCAAGGGCGATGGCAAGATCGAACCGTCCACCTTCCTTGGGAAGATCGGCGGGTGCCAGATTGACTGTGATTCTTCGTGTTGGGAACTCGAAACCACAATTGACCAGCGCCGCACGTACCCGGTCCTTGCTTTCCCTGACCGCCGTTTCCGGTAGACCCACGATGGCCAGACTGGGCAGTCCGTTTGCCAGATGGACCTCGACACAGACTTCCGGGGCATCCACACCGCTTTGACCACGGCTGTAGACCCGTGCCAGTGCCATGTCAGATTTTCAATTGTTGTTCCAGCTCCTGGATTTGTTTCTCAAGCTGCTCGAGCTTTTCCCGGGTGCGTTTGAGCAGTGCCGCCTGGACCTCGAATTCCTCGCGGCTGACCAGATTCATCTGGGAAAAGGCATTTTGCAGGATGGCGCGAAAATTCCTTTCCAAATCCTCTCGCAGATGCTGCAGGCCTGGTGGAATGGCAACCGAAAGCTTGTGGGCAAGATCGTCGAGAACCTTGGGGTCGAACATGAGTGACTATACCTGTGGACAGAGTTGCAATGGATGATTCAAGCATAGCGGATTCACAAGTGACGGCCAAATTGTCTTTTGCACAACATTAGGGCATAGTTGGCATTTTTCCGCCCTGAAAACGAATCAAGTATATGAACGACTATTGCAAAGGAGAGAAACGACAATGAAGCTGATCACAGCAATCATCAAGCCATTTAAACTCGATGACGTTCGAGAAGCCTTGTCTGATCTGGGTATTGCCGGCATGACGGTCACGGAGGTCAAAGGATATGGCAGGCAGAAAGGGCATACCGAACTCTATCGCGGTGCCGAATATGTGGTTGACTTTCTACCCAAGGTGAAGATCGAGATCGCGGTGGAAGAGGATTTGGCCGAGCGTACTATCGAAGCCATATCCCAAGCTGCCCGGACCGGCAAGATCGGTGACGGCAAGATCTTTGTCTCTCCATTGGAGCAGGTGGTGCGTATCCGTACCGGTGAAATGGGTAGGGACGCCCTTTGAACTCAGGGAGAAAACACAATGAACAAGAAAAATGGATTCGTTTTGGGGGGGATGGGTCTGAATACGATTCCTCTGTCCGTTTCTGCATCCGATTTTAGCGGTGCGGATACTGCCTGGGTATTGAGCTCGACCGCTCTGGTGCTGTTCATGACACTTCCCGGATTGGCTCTGTTCTATGGGGGGTTGGTCAGGGTGCGGAACGTACTGTCGGTGTTGATGCAGTGTTTTGCTATTGCAGCCATGGTCTCGCTTCTGTGGTTGCTTGTCGGATATAGCTTTGCCTTTGGCGATGGGATGGCTGCCCAGCCCCTGATAGGTGGATTCGGGCGGGCATTTCTCTGGGGTCTGGGTATGGACGATCTGACAGGCACCATACCTGAAGTGGTGTTCCTGGCCTTTCAAATGACCTTCGCCATCATCACTCCAGCACTGATCATAGGTGGTTTTGCCGAGAGAATGCGCTTTTCCGCCGTGCTATGGTTCAGTGCCCTGTGGTTGATGCTGGTTTATATCCCGGTATGTCATTGGGTTTGGGGGGGTGGATGGCTCGCTGACCTCGGCGTGATGGATTTTGCCGGGGGCATCGTGGTGCATCTCACTTGTGGGGTGGCGGCGTTGGTTTCTGCCCTGGTATTGGGTCCAAGGCGGGGCTTTCCCAAGGTGCCGATGCCACCACATAATATGACCATGACCGTCACAGGCGCAGGGATGCTCTGGGTGGGGTGGTTTGGTTTCAATGGTGGTAGTGCGCTTGCTGCCAACGGTGCTGCGGGTATGGCACTTTTTGTGACCCATATAGCCGCTTCTGCTGGTGCATTGACCTGGATGTTCATTGAGTGGGCCCGTTTTGGCAAGCCGAGCGTGTTAGGGGTGGTGACAGGTATGGTGGCTGGCCTCGGCACCGTTACTCCAGCTTCTGGGTTCATTGGCCCGGTGGGTGCGCTGGGGCTTGGTATCTTGGCAGGGGGCGTCTGTTTCACAGCCACTCAGACCATCAAGCGGGTTCTTAAGATCGACGATTCGCTGGATGTCTTTCCGGTGCATGGGGTTGGGGGTATCTTGGGATCGTTGCTGACAGCGGTGTTGGCCAGCGAGTCCTTCGGTGGTTTTGGTTTGGCGGAAGGGGTGACCGTATCGGGCCAATTGGGGGTTCAGGCCATTGCGGTGGTCAGCGTAGCGCTATGGTGCGGTGTCATCACATTTGCCTTGTTGAAAGTCCTGGATGTACTGGTGGGTATCAGAGTCAGTCCGGAGGTGGAAACCGAAGGATTGGATATCGCCCAGCATGAGGAAACGGGTTATCATTGGTAGTAAGACGCATGTCAGTCGTGGCCTCGAAACGGGGCCACGACTTGATCGCCTAATCAAGCTACCTGGTCAGATGTGTCTGGTTCAAATTTATGCTCCCTGCATACCTGTTCCAGCTCCTGGGAAGAAAGTGGCAAATTGGTCAGTGTACAGACATTCTCCTCTTCGACCGTATGGAGGTGATAACAGCTGCCACAAACCCCAAAGGGTCTTAAACCTCTGCTGTTTTGCATGGCTTTGAGCAAGGACTCGAGGCCGGAAAGCAACTGATCCCTCTGTGCGTGTGACATCCTGGCCAGCCCTTGTTTAAGGAGTTCAGGGGGCAAAGTCGTATCGACCGCTGACCTTCCCTTCTCGGTCAAACTCAAATGAATCACCCTTCTGTCATCAGTATCAGGTTTTTTTTCGATCAATCCTTTTTTTTCCAAAACACTCAATGACTGGGACACCGTTCCCTTGGTCAGTCCGAGATATTCGGTCACCGCGGCAGGTATGTCGCTGTGTTGATTGCACAAACTCAGATAATGCAATATTTCCAACTGAACCGGTTGTAATGGAGGGGTGGTCTTGGCCTGGCGAGCTTCCGCGCGTAAAAGGTTACCAATCCGTTCCAGGTATTTGTATATATTGTTGCTGTTCATAATGCTTGTCCCAAGTTGACAGAATACCATGTCATTCGGTAGGTTCATCCCTGCATTGAATGTACTGTGAATGGAGGAAGAAAAAATGAGAAGATACTTATATATCATAGTGGTATCCTTGCTTTTTGGCTACCAAAGCGATGCTTTTTCCGCTGACCCTGAGGCTGGCAAGCAACTGTCTCAAAGCAAGGGGTGTGTCGGGTGTCATGGTTCCAAAGCCATCAGTCCTGAAGGAACCAGCTATCCCAATCTGGCTGGCCAGAAAGCGGCGTATGTGGAAAAAGCTTTAAAAGCCTATCGTGACAAATCCAGGCAGGCTCCTTTGATGAATGGAATGGCCGGCGGACTCAGTGACGAAGACATCGCCAATTTGGCCGCTTATTATTCCAGTTTGAAACCCTGTCCCTGAATGATCTGGATACTTGGAAAACGGGTAATCGTCACTACCCGTTTTCCATTGGCTTAGACTCCTTCCATCTCCACTTCCTGCAAAAAGAAATTGGGCGCTGCAAAGGCGGCTCTATGGATCTCCAGATTGTAATATCGAGTTGCGAACGGTTTGTTTAGGATGTCTTGCTCGCGGGGTTGTCCGATGCTGGTTTTGGCAGCCACGGTGCCACTCCACCAGCCGGATGGATAAACGGGTTGAGGAAAGAAGAGGGTTTTGACTTCCTTGAAGCCAGCCGCCTTCATGGCTTTGCGCATCGGGTGGAGGATATGGGGGTGGAACAAAGGAGATTCGCTTTGTTGAATCAACAGACCATCCTCTGTCAGACAGTTCAGGCAGTCGCGATAAAATGCCTCGGTGAATAAGCCCTCACCGGGTCCCAAAGGATCCGTGCTGTCGACGATGATCACGTCCACGCTGTTTTCTGGCGCTTCTTTGACCCATTTGATCCCATCTTCGAACTTCAGCTGGGCACGGGGATCGTCGTTGGCCAGGCAAAGCTCTGGAAAATATCGTTCCGCCAATCGGGTCACCCGTTCATCGATTTCGATCTGAACCGCGCTGTCCACCCCGGGGTGTTTCAATACCTCCTGAAGACTGCCACAGTCGCCTCCTCCTATGATCCAAACGCGTTTGGGGGCCGGATGGCTAAATAGCACCGGATGGGTCATCATTTCATGATAGAGAAAGTTGTCACGGGCAGAGAGCATGACGAAACCGTCGATGACCATCAGATTGCCGAAGCCGATGGTCTGGTAAATCTCGATCTTCTGGAATGGGGTTTGCTCCTCGTGCAATTTGCGTTCGATCCTGAAAGAGAATGCGCTGTGATTGTCCTCGTCGATTTCGGTGAACCACTCGTCTGGATTGAGCATGGGTGGAATATCTCTTAGTTGAAAAACCAGCAAAGTTTCCTATATCCAGGGACTGGCTGCAAACCTGCCATTGACCTGCCGGTGGCAATGGCGTTTTAATTGACGAGAAATTATCTTGAGGACATTCCTATGGCAGACAATGATCCCAATGGCCTGAACCGTCGGGGTTTCTTTGGCCAGTTCTTCGGTCTGGTGGCCGCTGCTTCCACCTTGACTTTGCTGAAACCTTCAGCCGGTCAAGAGGATAAGACAGCATCCAAACAGGTGCAAGGCTATCGGGAAACCGAGCATGTCCGCCAGTATTACCGCAGCGCCCGGGGATAGCCATGAAACTGGTCAAACGTCCATTGCCTCCCGAAGACAAGCCAGGTGTCGACCGTCGTACTTTTATCAAGCGATCTGCTGTGGCTACAGGTGGTTCATTGCTGGCCGGCAGCCTTTCCTTCAAGATGATGCGTCGGGTCGAGGCCCATGAGGGTCATCGACACGACGATGAGCTTCACCAGATAAAGACAGTCTGTACCCATTGTTCGGTGGGGTGCGGTGTCATCGCCGAGGTCAGGAACGGAGTTTGGATCGGCCAGGAACCTGCCTTCGATCATCCTTTCAACCTCGGTGCCCATTGTGCCAAGGGGGCCTCGGTTCGTGAACACGGTCACGGCGAGAAGCGTCTCAAATACCCTTTGAAAATGGAAAACGGTCAGTGGCGCCGGATCACTTGGGAGCAGGCCATCGACGAAATTGGCGCCAGGCTGCTCGCTATTCGTGAGCGTTCGGGGCCCGATGCCGTCTACTGGCTGGGGTCCTCCAAGCACAACAATGAGCAGGCTTATCTGCTTCGCAAATTCGTCGCCCTGTGGGGTACCAACAACGTGGATCATCAGGCCCGTATCTGCCATTCCACCACGGTGGCCGGCGTTGCCAACACCTGGGGCTATGGGGCGATGACCAATTCCTACAACGACATCCATCACAGCCAGAGTATCCTGATCATTGGTGGTAATCCCGCAGAGGCCCATCCGGTGTCGATGCAGCATATCTTTCGCGCCAAGGAAAGGGGTGCCAGACTGATCGTGGTCGATCCCCGCTTTACCCGGACGGCCGCCCATGCCGACCAGTATGTCCGGATTCGCTCGGGAGGCGATATTGCTTTTGTCTATGGCCTGTTGTGGCACATCTTCAAAAACGGTTGGGAGGACAAGGACTTTATCGAACATCGGGTCTATGGAATGGAATCGATTCGCGAGGAGGCCACCAAATGGCCTCCCGACGAAGTGGAACGGGTCACGGGCATTCCTGAGGAAGAAGTCTTCCAGGTCGCCAAAACCCTGGCTGATCACCGGCCTGGGACTGTCGTCTGGTGCATGGGAATCACCCAGCATCATCACGGTAACAACCAAACCCGGTTGCTGTGTATTCTTCAACTGGCATTAGGTAACATGGGCGTCGCTGGTGGGGGTACCAATATTTTTCGTGGCCATGACAATGTTCAGGGGGCCACCGACGTCGGGCCCAATGCCCATACCCTGCCTGGTTACTATGGTTTGAACGAAGGCGCATGGCGCCATTGGGCCAAAGTCTGGGATCTGGATTTCCAGTGGCTGTCGGGCCGTTTCGACCCGCAGGAATACAACGATGGCAAGGGCGGGAAGTCGAGGACCATGTTCCAGTCCGGCATCCCGGTCTCACGCTGGATCGACGGGGTGCTCGAGGACAGGAACAATTTGTCCCAGCGAGATAACCTGCGCGCCATGGTCTTTTGGGGGCACGCGCCCAATAGTCAGACCCGGGGGCCGGAGATGAAGCGGGCTTTCGAAAAGCTCGAACTGCTGGTCGTCATCGATCCTTACCCCTCGGTGTCAGCAGTGATGCACGAGCGCCAAAATGACACCTACCTGCTGCCGGCCTGCACCCAGTTCGAGACCCGGGGTTCTGTGACCGCTTCCAACCGCTCGGTACAATGGCGCAACCAGGTGATCGAACCTTTGTTCGAATCCAAGCCCGATCATGTGATCATGTACCTGTTGGCGAAACGTTTAGGGTTTGCCGGGCCGTTGACCAAACACATCGAGGTCAAGGAGGACGAGCCGGTCATCGAGGACATCCTGGGGGAGATCAACCGCGGCACCTGGACCATCGGTTACACCGGCCACAGTCCGGAACGGTTGAAGTTGCAACAACAGAACTGGCACACCTTCGACACCACCACGCTCAGGGCTGAGGGCGGTCCCTGTGATGGGGAATATTACGGCCTGCCCTGGCCGTGTTGGGGGACTCCACGGCTCAAGCACCCGGGAACGCCCATCCTCTACGATCTCAGCAAGTCTGTGGCGGAAGGGGGGCTGCCATTCCGGGCCCGTTTTGGCGTCGAGCGTGACGGGGTCAGCCTGTTGGCCCATGAATCCTATACCAGGGGGTCGGAAATCAAGGATGGCTATCCCGAATTCTCCGCCGAGATGTTGAAACAACTTGGTTGGTGGCAGGAGCTCACGCCGGAAGAGCAACAGGCAGCGGAAGGAAAAAACTGGAAGACCGATCTGTCCGGAGGGATCCAGCGGGTGGCGATCGCCCATGGTTGTGCCCCCTTTGGAAATGCCAAGGCGCGCTGTATCGTCTGGACCTTCCCGGATCCCATTCCTATTCACCGCGAGCCAATTTACAGCAACCGCCGTGACCTGGTGGTTCAATACCCTACCTATGCCGATAGAAAGCGTTTCTATCGGTTGCCTACCCGTTATGCATCGCTGCAGCAGATCGATTTCAGCCATGAGTTTCCCCTGGTGATGACATCCGGAAGACTGGTGGAATACGAAGGGGGTGGGGACGAGACCCGTTCCAATCCCTGGTTGGCGGAATTGCAACAGGACATGTTCATCGAGATTCATCCCGCAGATGCCAATGATGCAG
>JALVSV010000300.1 GCA_027024125.1 Methylothermaceae bacterium
CGAGGCCGCTACGGTCAATTTTCCCCGTTCGCATCTTGCCGATGCCTTTCGTGAGCAGGCGCGGGCCTGGGATCGCCGTTCCGGAGGTATTCTGGCCGGGCCGGTGATGTTTGGGGTCTCCTATGCTGGTGATCAGGTGGGGGATGACACCGGTCAGTGGGGGATCGATACCGATCTGACCTTCATGCTCTGGAAATGGGGACAAAAGAACGCGGCCCATGAGATGGCCGACGAATCAGCGCTGTATGCCCGTAAGTTCCAGGATGCGATGAAATTGCAAGTGGCGGGGCTGGTACGGGAAGCCTTGTGGGACATGGCTCTGAAACGTGCGGACAACGAAACCGCCCGGCGGGTTCTGGAGGTGAGCGAGCGGTTGACCGAGGCGGTACGGAAGCGGGTCGATGCGGGTGATTTGCCCCGGACCGATCTGCTATTGGCCGAGACCGATCTGTTGAAGCGGCGGGCACAGGCATTGAGCGCGGAGGCCGAATGGATGCATGCCCGGCGCCGCTATCTGAATCTGACCCGGCTTGAAAGGGCACCACAGAAGTTCAAGGAAACGCTCCAGCCCGCCAATGCGATCTCCCCGACGCATCCACTCATCGCAGCGGCAACGGCCAGAATCCAGCAGATGAAAGCGCTGGTGCGCTGGAGCCGTTTCGAATCAGACACAGGGAATCAACAGGTGTACTTTTCAGTGGGAAGCCGTCATCAGCATGGCGAACGGGGTGGACCGACCACCCATGGCATTGCGGCCAATCTCACCATTCCCTTCGGAGGGGGGCGTTATCAGGCTCCCAATGTGGCGGAAAAAAGCGTAGCCCTGGCAGAGGCGGAAGCAGAGCGTGGGGATCTGAAGCGACGCCTGGAAAGGGATCTGCACGAGGCAGAGCACAAGCTGGAGGTGGATCAGGTGCAGTTGGAAGCGGCCAGGGTCAGGCACGAGCTGGCCCGGCAGAATCTTTCCCTGGCCCGGCAGGCTTTCGACGCCGGGGAAATGAACCTGATCGACCTGTTAAGGCTTCAGGTCATGGCACAGGAAGCGGTCAGAGAGCATCGGCGCTGGCAACTTCGCGTCGATATGGATATCGCCCGTTACAACCAGGCGGTAGGCGTTTTGCCATGAGCATAACCAGATGGCTGGTCAGTATAGGATTGGTAACGCTGGTTTTGGCAATGGAGACGCCTGGCCAGGCAATCGAAACGCTCATTTTGTCTGCAGGTCAGCGACAAGGCCTGGGAATCGAGTTGCAGTCTCCCGTGCCTGTCCTGTCCCTTCCCGTAGGTCTGGTTCCGGCGCTTGTGACAGTGCCGCCGGAGAACCACCATGTCATCAGTGCGCCTCTGGCCGGGCTGGTGGACGAGGTGAAGGTTTCCCAAGGTGAGTCCGTCAGGCGGGGGCAGGTGTTGGTTATGCTCGACAGCCCGGAATTGCTTCAACACCAGCAGCACCTGATTGATGCCTGGAACGAGTTGACCGTGGCTCAGGCCCGGCATGATCGTGATGGCAAGCTTCTCCAGGCCGGGATCATTGCCAGAAAACGTTGGCTGGAAACGGAGAAAACCTGGCGTCAGTCCCGTACTGCTTTTGCGCAGGCCAAGCGGGAATTGATTGTGATGGGGTTCACTCCGGCCGAGATCGACCGTTTGTGGAAGACCGGCAGGCTGGACAGCCATATCGCGCTAAGAGCGCCGGTCGATGGTGTCGTGACCGCGCATCGGGTTTCGGTGGGCGAGCGGGTGGGCAGGGCGGATGCACTGCTGAAAGTCACGGCGCTACGCCCTCTTTTGCTTGAGATGGCAGTTCCGGCTGCCTTGGCCGACCGCATGGTGCCGGGCGTCGGGGTGAAAGTCGAGGGGCAGGATGCGAGAGGAGCGGTTCTGCTGGTGGCTTCCACGGTTGATCCACAGACCCAGACCGTGCTGGTGCGGGCCGAACTGACCGAATCCGGAGGACTGCAGCCGGGACGCAAGGTGACTGCGAGTCTGACGATTCCTGCATCGGATGTGTTGCAGCTACCGCGGTCGGCCTTGCTCGAGCATCAGGGGAAAAGTTTTGTCTTCGTCCAAACAGCGGATGGCTTCGAGGTCCGGCCAGTGGCGGTGGCTGCGATGACAGACGATGCGGTGTTCGTGGAACAGGGCGTGCAAGCAGATGAATCTATCGCCATCAAGGGTGTGGCGGCCCTCAAAGCCTCATGGCTGGGCGTGGGAGAAGGGGAGTGATGGGGAAAGTGATTCAGTTTGCCCTGAGCCAGCGGCTGCTGATGCTGCTCATGGCGGTGGTATTGGCAGGCCTCGGGTGGCAGGCTGCAAGGACACTTCCCATTGATGCATTTCCCGATGTCTCCACGCCCCAGGTCAAGGTGATCGTCAAGGCGCCGGGAATGACGCCGGAGGAAGTGGAGGCCCGAATAACTCTGCCGCTGGAGCTCGAGCTGTTGGGCTTACCCCATCAGAAGATGCTGCGTTCCATTGCCAAGTATGCCTTGACCGATATCACCATCGATTTTGAAGAGGGGACGGACGTGTACTGGGCCAGGCAGCAGGTGGCCGAACGTCTCAACGCTGTCTGGGGGAGCCTCCCTGCTGGTGTGGAAGGCGGTATCGCTCCCCTGACGACCCCGCTGGGGGAAATGTTCATGTTTACCATTGAGGGAGATACTCTCAGTCTGATGGAGAAACGCCGCCTGCTCGATTGGGTCATTCGTCCTGCCTTGCGTACCGTTCCCGGGGTGGCCGATGTCAATGTGCTGGGTGGTTTCGTGCGCAGTTTCGAGGTGGTCCCCGATGCTGCCAAACTGGCCGCGGTCGGGGTGAGCCTGGATCAACTGGCCTCGGTGCTGGAAGCGAACAACCGCAACGATGGTGCGGGGCGCCTGGAAATCGGAGAGGAATCACTGGTGGTGCGGACCCGCGGACGGGTTCAGACGCTCGATGACGTACGGCGGATCGTGGTGGCGGAGCAAGACGGGGTTTCCTTAACGGTCGGAGATCTATGCCGGGTGCGGATCGGGGCGCTTACCCGCTATGGTGCCTTGAGTGAGAATGGCCGTTCCGAAGCGGTGGAGGGGCTGGTGCTGAGCCTGCGCGGCGCCAATGCCAGGCAGGTGGTGGCGGGCATCCGGGCCAAACTGGAACAGATCACCCCAGGCCTGCCGCCGGGAATCGAAGTCAGGCTGTTGTACGACCGCGGCAAACTGGTGGATCGGGCGGTGAATACGGTGGTCAAGGCGCTGGTGGAGGCCACGGTGCTGGTGTTGATCTTACTCATGCTGTTTCTAGGTGACCTGCGGGCGGCCCTGACGGTGGCCCTGATTCTGCCCCTGGCGGCGCTGTTCACATTCCTGATGATGGGCCGCTTCGGGCTTTCTGCCAACCTCATGAGCCTGGGAGGGTTGGCGATCGCCATCGGTATGCTGGTGGATGCGGCCGTGGTGGTGGTGGAGAACATCGCCACCTATCTCAGTCAGGAAGACAAGACGCAGCGTTTGCCGCGCCTGCATCTGATATACCGGGCGGCAAGGGAAGTGGCCGCTCCGGTGACCTCCGGCATATTGATCATCGTCATCGTTTTTTTGCCACTTTTGACCCTCCAGGGCTTGGAAGGGAAATTGTTTGCTCCAGTGGCACTGACCATCGTGTTCGCTCTCACTGGATCGCTGTTGCTTTCGTTGACGGTGATTCCCGTGTTGTCCTCCTATATACTCAAACGGATGCCTCATCATGAGCCTTGGTTGCCGCGGCTGCTGCATCGTTATTATGCGCCCGTTTTGCGCTGGAGCCTGGGACACGGCCGGATCGTCCTGATCGCCTCGGCCTTGGCCTTGGTAGTGACCGCACTCATCTATCCATTGATTGGCAAGACATTCATGCCGGTTATGGATGAAGGTGATATCGTGATCCAGACCGAAAAGCTCCCCTCCATCAATTTGACCGAAAGTGTGCGCCTGGACATGGCGATCCAGCAGGCTATTTTGGCTAAGGTGCCGGAAGTGGAGCGGGTCGTGAGCCGGGTTGGTTCCGATGAGATCGGGCTCGATCCCATGGGGCTCAATGAGACCGACCACTTTCTGGTGCTCAAGCCGAAAGAAACATGGCAGGTGGCCAATAAAACTGCCTTGATCGACAGGTTGCGACAAGTGATGGAAGGCTTTCCAGGCATCGCCTTCGGATTCACCCAGCCGATTCAGATGCGGGTGACGGAAATGCTGACTGGCGTGCGGGGGGATGTGGCCATCAAGCTGTTCGGTGGTGAACTGACGACGCTCAACCGTCTGGCCCGTGAAATCAGCGCTGTGGTGCAGGAAGTGCCCGGTGCCACGGATGTCATGACCCGCCAGAACGAGGGTTCCCAATACCTCGAGGTCTCCATCGATCGATTGGCGGCCGGTCGCTATGGACTGGATGTCGATACCCTTTCAAGGCTCCTGCGCAGTCAGATCGAGGGGTTGCGACTTGGCGTGGTGCAGGAAGGGATACAGCGCACGCCGCTGCTGCTTCGTGGCCAGGGGGATTCCAGCCAGCTGATGGCGTTGACCATCAGCCTTGCCGATGGCGGAGCGGTTCCGCTCATGGAAGTGGCCAGGTTGGAGAAGCAGGAGGGGGTCGTGGCGGTCCAACGCGAGCGTGGATTGCGTTATTCGG
>JALVSV010000301.1 GCA_027024125.1 Methylothermaceae bacterium
GCTCATCAACGGCGTTTCGATACAAGAGGCGAAGAAGTATTTGGAACAGGCCGTTGCTTTGAGGCCAAATGATCCGGCCATACTCGATAGTTATGGATGGCTTTGGTACAAACTTGGGGACTATTCCAAGGCATTGGGTGTTTTACAGCGGGCCTATGCAAAGAATCAGGATGCAGAAATTGCTTATCACTTGGGAGAAGTCTTGTGGTCGCTTGGAAGAAAGGATGATGCCAGGCAGATCTGGAGTCGACTGATCCAGCAGCACAAAAGCGATCCCCGCGTCAAAGGAATCATTGAGCAGATCGGGGATCGTCTGTCCCCGTGAAAGAGTCCCGGGACATCTTTGCGACATTCATATCAATGTTTTTCCTGATCTGGATGGCGCTCTTTGGGCTTTCCGGCTGTGCCTTGTTCAGACCACCTCTTCCAGAAGCCAGCCTGGGGGAAAAAGACTGGGTGGCCACCGTCCAGAAAAATGGATGGCAATTGAGTGGTCGTATCGGCATACAGGGTGGCCACGAAAGTTGGCATGGGGGATTGCAGTGGCGTTACCGGCCAGGGTATGACGTGTTGAAGATTTCCGGCCCTTTTGGTCAAGGAGGGGCGGTAGTTGAGGTAAGACAGGGCTGGATCCGGTTGAGGCGCCATGATGGCCAGGTACAGGAGTCGAGCCGGCCAGAGGAGTTGTTGCGCCAAATTCTGGGGGTCGCCGTGCCGTTGGACAAACTCCATTTCTGGGTTCTGGGGATACCTGCCCCAGGTCCCGCACAATATCAGTATGGTCCAGGCCAGCGTTTGAGACTGCTGACTCAGTCGGGCTGGCAAATCGAATATCGGCGTTATCAAAGTGTCGATTCAGGAGTGTTGCCGGAGAGGCTTGTTTTGAACGGTCCCGATGGAGTCCGGGTCAAATTGATTATCGATCGTTGGGAGATAGGGTTTGAACCCAAAAGCACTTGAAAGCTGGCCGGCTCCAGCCAAGTTGAATCTGATGTTGCGGGTCGTGGGTCGGAGGCCCGATGGTTATCATTTGTTGCAGACGGTGTTCCAGTTCGTCGATTTGTGTGACCGGATCAGTTTTTCTTGGTTGGAAGATGACAGGGTGGAGTTGGCCAACCCTTTGCCTGGAGTGCCGCCAGAGACGGATTTGACGGTGCGTGCAGCGCAATCGTTACGGCAATTCACGGGCATCCGAAAAGGGGTGAGAATATCTGTGGACAAGCAACTGCCAATGGGTGGTGGCCTCGGGGGCGGTAGCTCCGATGCCGCAACGGTGTTGGTGGGGCTCAATGCGTTGTGGCAGCTGGGGCTGAAGGAACAGGACCTGATCGGTCTGGGACTCCGGTTGGGGGCGGATGTGCCTGTATTCGTCAAAGGAGTCGCTGCTTGGGCAGAGGGGGTCGGGGAGGAGTTGACCCCTCTCGAATTGCCAGAGCCTTGGTATGTGATAGTGGTGCCTACGTGTCATGTCTCGACCAAAGAGGTTTTTAATGCCCAGGATTTGACAAGAAATAACCCCCCTGCCAAAATACCCGACTTTCTTGCGGGACTGCGAGTTAATGATTGCCTCCCAGTGGTGCGGCGATTGTTCCCACCTGTCGATCACGCTCTGTGTGATTTGTCCAGATTCGGAGAGGCATATATGACTGGGACAGGTGCTTGTGTTTATGCCCCTTTTGGAAGTGAGGCTGAGGCACGCTCTGTCGCTGCCCGGTTGGAGCAAAGGTGGCGGGTCTGTGTGGCCAGGGGGAAAAATCGATCCCCGTTGCTGGAGAAGCTGGGGCGATTGTAATTTTTTTCGAAGTTATAAGATTGAATGGGGCGTCGCCAAGTGGTAAGGCACGGGGTTTTGATCCCCGCATACCCAGGTTCGAATCCTGGCGCCCCAGCCATATGTGAGAATCTCACCTGTGATCGACAAGCCAAGGGTGATCGCATGAGCGATGCGAGCTTCATGGTGTTTAGTGGCAATGCCAATCCTCCTTTGGCTGAGAGCATCGTCAACAGGCTCAATTTGAGGATAGGGCTGGCCTCGGTGG
Source organism: Methylothermaceae bacterium (assembly GCA_027024125.1). Classification (GTDB taxonomy): domain Bacteria; phylum Pseudomonadota; class Gammaproteobacteria; order Methylococcales; family Methylothermaceae; genus Methylohalobius. The sequence goes on from JALVSV010000301.1 coordinate 2,040, forward strand.
GCCGCTTCAGTGACGGTGAGATTGCTGTGGAGATCGAGGAGCATGTGAGAGGGCGGGAGATCTTCGTCATCCAGTCTACCCACATGCCCCATGATAACCTGATGGAACTGCTGGTTATCGTCGATGCGTTGAGAAGGGCCTCGGCAGGGACCATTACCGCGGTGATTCCCTATTTGGGATATGCCCGTCAGGATCGTCGGGCACGATCGGCCAGGGTGCCAATCACCGCCAAACTGGTTGCCAAGATGATCGTCTCCGCTGGTGTGGATCGGCTGTTGACTGTGGACCTGCATGCCGATCAGGTGCAGGGGTTCTTCGATATTCCTGTGGATAACGTCTATGCTTCGCCACTTCTTCTAGGCGACATCTGGCGGCAGAAGTACGCGGATCAGATTGTGGTTTCCCCCGATGTCGGGGGGGTGGTGAGAGCACGGGCCTTGGCCAAGCGGTTGGGGGATGCGGATCTGGCGATCATCGACAAGCGTCGCCCGCGGGCCAATGAAGCCCGGGTGATGAACATCATCGGTGACGTGGCAGGAAGAACCTGTATCCTGATCGATGATTTGGTGGATACCGCAGGTACTTTGTGTCAGGCGGCCAGGGCCTTGAAGGAAGAAGGGGCCGTAAGAGTGGTTGCCTATTGTACTCATCCGATTCTGTCGGGGCCCGCGGTAGAGAACATCTCGGCATCGGTGCTGGATGAGTTGGTGGTGACCGATACGATTCCACTACGTCCACAAGCTCGGGATTGTGGCAAAATACGCCAGCTGAGCGTAGCGGATATGCTGGCTGAGACGATTCGGCGCATTGCGGTGGGTGAGTCTGTCAGTTCCTTGTATGTTGATTGATTGATGGAGCTATGAAGATGGAAGCGAGTTTTGAGTTCGACGCTGAGTTGCGGCCAAAAGTGGGTTCCCGCCCGGCCCGCGCCTTGCGGCGGGAGTTGAAGATACCTGCGGTGTTGTATGGTGCCCGCAAAGAACCGGTTGGCCTGATCATGTCAAAGCCGCAGGTGGACAAGAATCTGGAGAACGAGGCCGTGTATTCCCACATCCTTGTGATCAAGGTTCAGGGGCAAGAGCCCGTTCAAGCGGTGTTGAAGGACGTTCAGCGGCATCCCAGTAAGGAGTCGGTGCTCCACTTGGACTTTCAGAGGATCGTTGCGGATGAGGAAATCCGGGTTCATGTTCCTCTGCATTTTCTGAATGAAGATACTTCCGTAGGCGTCAAGAAAGGCGGGGTGGTGACCCATGCCCAGGTGGAGGTGGAAGTTGCTTGTCTGCCCGGGCAGTTGCCAGAGTATATCGAGGTGGATTTGGCCGATCTGGATATCGGAGAGTCCATTCATCTGTCCGAGTTGAAGCTCCCTGAGGGGGTCAAGGTTGTAGAGTTGATGCACGGCAGTGATGCACCTGTGGTTCTCATTCAGGCGGCTCGAGCAGTCCAGGCTGGCGAGGAGGGGGAAGAGGGAGAAGCTGAAGGCGAAGAGGAAACTTGAGTCAACTGTCCTTGCTGGTGGGATTGGGCAACCCCGGCCCGCGCTATGAAAGAACCCGGCACAATGCCGGGTTCTGGTTTATTGATGAACTGTCCGTTCGTTTCGATGTTGGAATGACCTGGAATGAAAGGTTTTCAGGATGGGTTGGGCATTATAACTGGCGCGGCGATTCGATCAGATTGTTCAAGCCCGGGAAATTCATGAACCTCAGTGGTGGCCCGGTGTCGGCGGTATGTCGGTACTTTCATATCGATCCCAGGAAGATGCTGATCGCCCATGATGATCTGGACTTCGAGCCTGGCGTCGTCAGGTTGAAAGTGGGAGGAGGGCACGGAGGCCACAACGGGGTGCGCAGCATTATCGATCATCTGGGTTCCAGAGAGTTTTGTCGCTTGCGAATCGGAATAGGCAGGCCGGTTCGTGGAAGTGTCACCGATTACGTTCTGGGGGCGCCGGATAGCGGGGATCTGGAGAAAATCCGGGGCGCAATTTTCATGGCAGTGGAGTGCCTGCCAATTATGTTGGAAGAGGGTGTGGAAAAGGCCATGACTCATTTGCATGCCCAGTCCCAGTAAAAAAATCAGGGGCTATTGGTTGACATGAATGACCCAATCGTAAACAATATTGAGCTCTTTATACGCGGGAGGGGTTCCCGAGCGGTCAAAGGGACCAGACTGTAAATCTGGCGGCTCAGCCTTCGGAGGTTCGAATCCTCCCCCCTCCACCATAAAGGGAAGTTTTGCGGGTGTAGTTCAATGGTAGAACCTCAGCCTTCCAAGCTGATGACGTGGGTTCGATTCCCATCACCCGCTCCAAAGGCAGATGGCAGATGCCAGCTGTCAGATTCTAGGAATGGCATTTGAAGACCCTTTCTGTTTTCTGACATCTGATATCTGGAATCTGAATGCCCATATAGCTCAGTCGGTAGAGCACTTCCTTGGTAAGGAAGAGGTCACCGGTTCAAGTCCGGTTATGGGCTCCATTGATTTTTTGTAAGACGGCAGAGCAGCGAAGAGGATTTGTTCAAATGGCCAAGCAGAAATTTGAGCGGACGAAGCCGCATGTCAATGTGGGAACGATTGGGCACGTGG
>JALVSV010000302.1 GCA_027024125.1 Methylothermaceae bacterium
CACCACCACAGCCAACCGGGTGACCCTGCAATGGCATTTCGCTGAACGCCCCGCCGTGAGCGGCGACGAGATCAGCATAAGTCGCGGCGCGGCAAAGCTGTTCCTGCGTCCCTTCGGCACGGCGTTTGGCATCTCGGTACACGATGCTTCCGCGGAGCGTTCCAGCAGCATTCCTCCCCTGGATGTTCACCGGGTGGAACTCGAACAGCTGAATGGCTCCACCGATCTGCAGCTCTTCTCAGTGTTTCAGGCAGCCGACAATTCAGCAGGGCAAATGGATCCGGTGGCGGAAATCAGTTCCACTACCGGCAATATGAAGGGCATCAACATCGATGCCACAGACGCCGCCTTGGTGGCAATGTTCTCGAAAAACACGACCCTGCAGAAAGAGCTGATCTACAACCCGCCCCACACCCAAACGGTGACGCGCCACCTGCTCACCGGCATGGAGCCCGGCATCTATGATGTCTATGTCAACAACAACCTCTATGTAGAGAACATCAGTACCGAAGAAAACAATACTCTCTACTTCGAAACCAGCACTGGCACATCCTTCCATGTGGCCAAGTCCGGAGAGCTGCAACTGCTGTTTTCCAGCGATTTCGAATAGACCTCCGAAAGAAACTGTTCCTGCCACGCTGGAGCTGTATCAACGATAAGGCCGCGTTAGCGGCCTTATTTCATGCATCTCCCACCAGTTCATCCATGATCTGAAGGATGCGTTCAGCATTTCTGATCCAGGTATGGTGCTCACGAACATCCTTCAATCCGCAGGCAGCAACAGCTTCCCGTTGCACGGGATCCGCCAGCAAGGCTGAGAGCCGCTCACGGAAGGCCGCCCTGTCTCCAGCGGGAAACAGGCAACCGTTGACGCCATCCTCGATCACATCCCGCACCGGGCCGACATCCACCGCCAGCACCGGCTTGCCCCGGGCCATGTATTCGAACATGACGATGGGGGACCCAAAGGGATTGGAATGGGGCAGGACGCAGATATCCATGGCGTCGATGTAGCCCACCACCTCCGCCCGTTCAACCGCGCCGGTCAGGGTGACCATATGCTCCAGGGAAAGACGCGCCACCTGCTCCCGCAGTTCATCCATGAAACGGCAGGGCCCGACCACGAGAAGATGCAGGTCCGGCCATTCCGGCTGCAATCGGGCCATGTCGTCCAGGAGAAGATCCAGCCTGTCCCATCGCACGATCTGGCCGACAAAGCCTACCACCGTGCGTTCCTCCAAGCCCAGGCGTTCACGAACCTTCATTCCGGTCTCGCCGTCATCCGCCAGCGCGTCTTCACGCACGGCATTGGGAATCACCTGAATCTTGTCCTCGGCCACGCCCCGCTGCACCAGGGTCTGCTTGAGGAAGCTGGAAACCACCAGAACGCAATCCGCGCGCCGAAACACCGCCGCCTCCACCTTCCTGGCCAGCCAGGGCAGGGCCTGGCCCCTGGCTCTCTCTATACCGGCAATCTCGTTGACTTCGAGAACCGAGGGGATATTCCGCCGCCTGGCCAGCCAAGTGCCAATGAAACTGAAGAATGCATAGCGTTCATAAAAGACATCGATCTGCTCCCGTTTCATACGCCGGGAAAGATGACGCCAGACCCACAGGTTATAGGCCAGTTCCGCCGCCTCGAAAACGAACTGGGGCGCATGCCGGGTAAGATAGCGAAAGAACCGGGAATACATGGAGGGCGCCCCTTTGTCTGGCGCCGGTACCGTCCCGGTTTCCGTGGCGTGCATGACATCCACGCCCGGCGCCTCCTGCAAAGTCACCTGGCAGCCCAGCCTGCGCAGGGCGCTTACCACTTCGCGGATATGCACACCCTCGCCCCCTCGCCCCTGGGTGCGATGATGATAGAGAATACGTGGTTTTCGGCGGATCGGTTCCATTTCTTTTCCCTGCAAGCCTACAAATCCTGACACCTGACCAAATCGAAGCCTTTCTGCCTAACCCTGTCCAACAGCACAGGCAGGGCCTCCAGGGTATGCCTGTAGTCTTCATGCAGCAGCACCACGTCACCGGATACCAGGGATTTGCGGGAGAAACGCTCCACCAGCTGTCCCGCCTCCTCCACGCGCGAGTCATCACTGTCCACGGACCAGAAGACCGTACGGAAACCAAGGCGAATCAGCTTCAGGAACACCAGGGGAGGAATACTTCCATAGGGCGGACGAAAGCTCTTTTCCAGGGCGCATCCGCAGATATCCTCCAGCACTTTCTGGCAATGCAGGACATCCGCCAGGTAGTCCGCCGGGCTGGCATCGAGCAGGGCATAATGACCGTAACTGTGGTTCGCCACCTCGTGACCTTCCTCCAGCATGCGTTTCACCAGCGCCGGATACTTTTCCGCCTCCTCACCGACTACGAAAAATGTGGCCTTCACCCCGGCCTGGCCAAGGATGTCGAGAATGCGTGGAGTATGGTCCATGTGGGGTCCGTCGTCGAAACTGAAAGCGACCTTTCTGCCCGCCATCCTGCCACGAAACAACAGCCAGCGAGGCACCACGAAACCGGCGAGATGCTTGATTTTGCGCCCTATGCCCACTGTAGTTTCCTACCAGGTAATCTTCTGTCGTCCCAGAATGAAACGCCACAAACCAAGCACCGCAGCCATGTTCAACACTACAAAGGTACGCGGCAGTTTGCCTAGACGACCCGCCTTGCCTCCCAGCCAGGCCAACAGATAAAACTGAAGTTGCCCGGCAAAAAGCACTTGCGCCGACTGCCGCAACCATTGTGCTATACCTTCTTGAGGAACAAAAGACAGCATGCCGCTACTGATAATCAATGCCAACAATGCCCAGGGACACAACAGCCGAAAAACCTTATGAGAAATGAACTCGAACCATGTTGGATTTTTTAGTGGCGACAATAGCGCGGGCAGACGAAACAACAACTGATAATTACCAGCAAGTGTTCGAACCTTGCGAACGAACTCCCGCCCATCATCCATGGCCAGATCCCAAGCCACAGCATCTGGCACCAATACCACCTTTTTGCCTTGCAACAACTGTAAAGAAGGCACCCATACATCATCAAGAATGATATCGCCTGGCAAATCCTGCATGTCTTTGGCGGCAATCACATACAAGGGACCATAGATGCTGGTTACGCCTCGAAAAGCAGACTCCGATAACCGTATGAAGGTTTCATATTTCCAGTAGATACTTGCCCCAGTTTTCCCCCTTAACAACAACTGACCGCCAGCAACACCTACAGAGGGCGCTGCCAGTTGAGAAACCAGGCGTGCCACGCAGTGCTTTTCCAGTGGCTGACGAATATCTGTCATCAGCAACACCTCACCCCGCGCTTCTTTTCTTAAATGATTCAGAACAGTGGGCTTCCCAGATCGTTCCTGCATTTGAAATGCCCTAACCCGACCGGGAAAGACCTTCTCGTACTCCTGAAGCAGTTCATTGGTACGATCCTCACTACCGTCTGAACAGATCAGTATTTCAAGCTTATCCGGTGGATATTCCTGTTCCAGCAGGCTCTCCAGCTTTCCTTTGATAAAGGCTTCACCATTAAAAACAGGAATCAGCGCCGAAACAAAAGGATAGACATGGTCTACTGGTGCCAACCGTTGGGGAAAGAGCCGCGATAGCAAAGCAATCAGCAGAGGATAGCCCAAGTAAGTATAGGTCAGTAGCAACAAGGAAAGAAAGAGAACAATGATCATACGGGTTAGAATGTAAGATCATGCAGGACATGATCATAGCAGAACAGATAACTCTGAATCATGGCATCAAAACTGAATTCATCCAGTACACGTTGCCTACCCCCTAGGCCGAGTTTCACCGCGAAGCCATCATCCTTTAGCACACGCACCAGAGCAGCCGCCTGTTCTTCCGGATTGGAAGGAGAAACCAATAATCCACAGTCGTCGTTGACCAGTTCATCCACACCGGGAATACTTGTTGCTACCACAGGACAGGAACTGGCCATGGCTTCCAGCAAGGAGATAGGCAGACCTTCGATAACAGACGACAAGGTGAATACATCGAAAAGCTGCAGCAATTCAGGAATATCCCGCCGTACCCCCAGAAAATGCACATGACTGTCAATACCCAGCGTTTGTATTTCACTACGAATCTTCCCCTCCAGCGGCCCTTCCCCAACAATCAGCAATCTCACTTGTGGCAACTGAGCGAGCACCAAGGCGAAAGCCCGAATCAGGGTGATGTGATCTTTGGCATGGGTAAGACTGGCTACGATGCCGATAATTTTCCCGCCTAACGGTAACCCCAGCTCCTGCCGCTTGAGCCGGCGGTCTATTTCAATCTGATAAGGTTCCGGATCTATGCCGTTGTAGATATTCCGGATGCGCGAGGTGGGAATGCCGATATCCTGCTCCAGCGAGGGGATAAGATGCCGGGCAACGGTGGTCACCAGGCGCGTCTTTTTGCCCAGCAGCCTCAGGGCCGTCTTCAGGTGCTTCTGCTGGGCGGTCTGGAACTTCGCCAGGGAGGTGTGCTCGGTGTAGACCAGGGGACGGCCCGCAAACAAGGCTCCCAGGCCGCCATAAAGCCAGGAAACCTGGTTGTGGGCGTGCACCAGTTCATAGCCTTCCCGGCGAATCAGGTTGCGCATTCTGAAAGGCAGAAGATAGTCCCTGGA
>JALVSV010000303.1:0-1484 GCA_027024125.1 Methylothermaceae bacterium
ATCGGCAGTGAAATTCATCAGGGGGGGAATCAGAAATTCGCCGATGGGAACGGCAAAGAACAGGAACCCCAGCGGAAAAGCGATCTGTTTCAGTACCTGCCAACCCAGCATCGTCCAGACCAGGGCCACGATCATGGCGACGAAGCAAAGTTGTTGTACCACCTGCACATCCACCACTCTGGCCAGCAGCCAGCCGAATCCCAATCCAGCCAGAATCACCAGCCCCCGCCAGTCGGGTTGTGGAGTCAGCCCCGACAACTGTGGCAGGCGGCGCCAGATAAGGTAAAGGCTGATGGGAAAGATCAGAAACCCGTGGGCAAAAGTCTCCGAACGCCACCAAACCTCCGCCATGGAGAGGAAGGTGGGCCAGAAGAACACAAACAACACCAACAAGGTGAATGCCAACAGCTCCAATGGAACCGACCAGTGGCCGGATCGGGCAGTATGAGTGAAATAGTGGTTCAAACTGATCGTACTCATAAGGTTGCCAAAAAACCATCCAGGCTTTCGAGGTGACTATCCCAACTATAGCGCATCTCGACGAAGCGACGGTTGGAGGGTGAAAACCTCGGAAGATAAGCCCGCTCACGCAGGGTCCGCAAAGCTATGTTGATCATGGCTTCAGGGTCGTCGCTCACTTCCAGATCCAGATCTTCAGGAGCTTCCAGACCGTCCATCGCCATCGACGATGTCAACACCGACTTGCTCATCGCCATCGCTTCCAGAACCTTGTTCTGAATTCCCCGGGCGATACGCAGGGGAGCCACTGCTAGCCTTGCGTGGGCAAGAAAGGGGCGGATATCGGGCACCGATCCTGTCACCACGACACCTTCCCGGCGCCCCAATGCCTTGACGGTTTCGGTGGGTCGGGCGCCGACGATATAGAAACGCGCTTCCACGTGATGCTGCAAAAGCTCGGGGAACACCTGGTCGGCAAACCACCGCACCGCATCCACATTGGCCCAGTAATCCATGGCGCCTGTGAATACGAACACCTGTTCACCGGGGTGATATGGATTGGAAAATTCGCGCGAACCCTGAAAATACTCCAGATCCACGCCATTTTCGACGAAATCCACTTGATCAGCCACCTCAGGTGCCAGTTTCCTGAACAAACCAGCTTCTGCCTGGGTGACGAACAGGCTGCGGTCGAAGCAGCCGGCAATAGCCCTGTCATACTGTAACAATCTGTCACCTTCCCTGCGATAGATCCAGGCGCTCCAGAAAGGTTTGCTCTGGGCGTACTGATGCCATTTGTCCGAATCCACATCGACGAAATCGATGATCTTGACGCATTCCCAATCGGGATCGACAAACTGGGCCATGGCAGAGGAAAAGACGAAGACAGCGTCGATGGACTTTTCCTCTACAACCGATTGCGCCCAGCGTTTCATCCTGCTATTGGCGTAATACGGCAGGGTAAGGGGATCCCCACTGGCCAGCCCCCGCAGACTCTTGAGCCTTCCCCACAGTGGGTTCAGGGG
>JALVSV010000303.1:1494-4563 GCA_027024125.1 Methylothermaceae bacterium
CAGATAGACCCGGTGCTTTTTGGCCAGATGCTTGAGCCAATGAAAGGAACGGATCTTGTCCCCTTTGTTGGGGGGAAAGGGGATCCTGTGAACCAGGTAGAGCAGATTGGCCATTTATCCGAGGCTTCTTGCCAACCAGGGACCGATCAACTTGCTGACCGGCAGGGGAAGCCTCTGCCAGGCCTTGATGAACAACTGGTATTTGGGGTTGAGCGGATTGATGTCCGGTAACTCCCTGGCCTTGATCAGTTCATATTGATAATGCAGTGGCTGGGGCTCGAATCCCCAATGGGTCTTGAAGCGATAGGAGCCGGTCCCTTTCTTGCTGCGCCCGAAATCGAAGATTTTGATTCCCTTTTCCACTGCCCGCCGCATCACTTCCCAGTACATGAAATCGTTGGCTTTCAGTTGACGGGCTGCCGCCGTGCCGCCGCCATAATAGGGCAACACCTGGTCGCGAAAATAAAAGTTCATCACTCCGGCAACCGGGCGGCTCTGATCCTCCACCATCAATATCTCACAGGCATTCCCGAAGGTTTCCTTGAGTGACTGGAAGTATGTTTTAGGGAACACAGGCGTGCCCAGATTGCGGACACTTTCAGCATACACATCGTAAAAACGCTCCACATTCTGGTCGATGACGCTGGTCAGTCCCGCCTTGATACCCTTGCGTATCATCGCCCGCTGTTTTCTCGGCACCGCCTTGAGGTTGGCTTCCGGTTCCGGTTCCAGTTGCTTGCGGAAGGTGACGTAGAGATCCTTACCTTCACGTTTTACATCTGGAGAATCAAGGTAACGCAACTCCAGGTAGTCCACTTCAAGTTTTCGAGCCAGATCGACAGCCGCCTGTTCCAGCGCTTCTCTGGCCTGCCTGTCATTCACCAAGGCTCCACCGTAGACGCAGAAAGGGGTCGAGATCAGGGCATTACTGAACAGCCGGCTCTGAACGTGGCCCAGGGGGAGAACCCCCACGATTTCCCCTTCCTGCTCGGCATAGAGGTAATGGCATGGGTGCCCCAGTGACCCCTCCAATACCTGCTTCCACGTGGAAAGGTGAAAGAAGGTGGCATCAGGGTGTTGATTGACGTAGGCGTCCCAGCGAGCGGATGCCTCGGGCACCAAGGTCTCAATCTGCATTTGCACCTTCCAGAAAAACGTTGGTCATGGTATCCCAGCGAAAATCCTCCAACAGGCGGCGAACCCGGTCTTCCATTTTCTTCAAATTGAGGTAATGCCTAAGGCGCGTCCTGGGTTTCAGCCCTGTGGGTCTGGGTTGACCCGGGTCCACCTCCCAGGGATGGAAATAGAAAACAGCGGGCCTTCCCTCGCCATTGATCCTGCGCATGGCCCAACGGGAGAACCAGTAGGGATACAGCCTGAAAAATCCCCCACCACCACAAGGCAGGTTGCGCCTGCCCAGAGGCAGGGTGCTGATTGGAACCTCGAGCAACCCTGGCGCCACTTCCGGGTGAAAGGCAAAACGCGGCGCATCGGGCATGCCGTAGAGGTCATGCTTGACTGGATAGATACTGGAGCTGTACCTGAACCCCAAGTTCTCCAGAATCTTCAGGGCCCAGAGATTATTTCTGCCAATGGAATAGCTGGCAGCACGATAACCTGTCACCTCCACACCAGAGACATCTTCCAGTATCTTCTTTGCCAGGCTCACATCCTGGCGAAATTCTTCAGGCGACTGTTCGGTCACCCTGACGTGGGAATAACCGTGACATGCCAGCTCGTGCCCCCTTTGGACGATCTCTCGCACCAGCTGCGGGTATCGTTCGGCCACCCAGCCCAGGGTGAAAAAAGTGGCCTTGACGTTCTTTTGCTCGAACAGGTCGAGAATTCTTTGAGTATTTTCCTCCACCCGCTGGGGCCACAGGTCCCATTCGTTCCTGGGAATATGGGATTCGAACGCGGAGACCTGGAAGTAATCCTCCACATCCACTGTCATGGCGTTGGTGGGTTTCATGCCTGGGCAACCATCCGGTCACCAATGATGTCAACAATGCGCCGAGCGGCCCTGCCATCCCACAACTCAGGGGTCCGCCCTGCCTTGCCACCACCCCTAAGGATTTCCTGAACACATTGAAAAATTCTGTCCGGATCTCTCCCAACCACAGTATTGGTCCCCTCCGTCACCGTGATGGGTCGTTCGGTATTTTCCCGCAGAGTGATACAGGGGATACCCAGGGCGGTGGTCTCTTCCTGCAAACCACCGGAATCGGTCAATACCATTCTGGCCGAACGCACCAGACCCAGCATCTCCAGATACCCAAGGGGGGGAAGCAGGATGACCCTGCCCTTCTTCAGGAGCCCGTGTAGACCATATTGATCAATCCTGCCAGCAGTCCTGGGATGACAGGGAAACAGAATGGGTATCTCCTGACTGATTTCAACCAGCACCTGAAGCAGGGCCTGCAATGTTTCAGGTGCATCGACATTCGCTGGACGATGCAGGGTCAACACCGCATATTCCTCCTGTGAAGGATGATCATAACGGTTCATGGTCTGGGCTGCAGGCACTGCTGCTTCTAAACTCCTGAACAAGGCATCGATCATCACGTTACCCACGAAGTGGATCCTGTCTTCGCTTATCCCTTCGCGCAGCAAATTCTCCCTGGCTCCACGTTCGGTGGTAAACAGAAGATCGGAGATCTGGTCGGTGAGTACCCGGTTGATTTCCTCCGGCATGGTGCGGTCGTAACTGCGAAGCCCCGCTTCCACATGGATCACGGGCACGTGTTTCTTGCTGGCCACCAGACTGCAGGCAATGGTGGAATTGACATCCCCTACCACCAGAACCGCCACTGGCGCAACTTTATCGAGCACCGGCTCGAAACGCTGCATGATTTGTGCAGTCTGGACCGCATGGGTGGCAGAACCAACCTCCAGATCCACATCCGGTTCAGGTATGCCCAACTGACGAAAGAAGGCTTCCTTCATGGAATCGTCGTAATGTTGCCCTGTATGCAACAAAAACGGCGCCAGAAAGGGGTGCTGTTGCAGAGCATCGACGATGGGGGCGATTTTCATGAAGTTGGGTCTCGCTCCCACTACACACAAGAT
>JALVSV010000304.1 GCA_027024125.1 Methylothermaceae bacterium
CGATCGCCGATGCCATCCTCGACCGTCTCGTTCACAGTGCCTATCGGATCACCCTCAAGGGGGAGTCCATGCGTAAGAAAAGAGCGAAAAGATTGACACCCTCCGCCTCCTCGGAGTAAGAAAGATCCCCTGCGTCGCTTCGCTCCGACTGCTCCGGTCAAATGCGCGTGGAACACATGGTCAAATAAAAATGGAAGGGGTGGTCAAATCACGTGGAATACGCACCCTGACGCTCTCCGGCCATCGCCCTTTGGAAACGGCGGTTGGTGCGGTCCCGATCTGCCACTTCAACCCGATCTGCCACTTCAATGATTAGGATACGCATCGACCGATCTCCAGAAGCCTTCCAGGAGCCGATCCAGGGATACGAAGTTATAGGGGAATTCGTCCCCATCCCGGTGATAATGATCACTTTTGCCGGCTTCGTGATCGAAGCGCAGCATGCATTGCCCATCAATCACACAGGCCAGCCGGTACTTATAGTTGTGCCGGCTGCCTCGTATTGGTTGAGGGAGTTGCCATACCACCATTTACACGAAAGCATGCTCGACCGCGACCCGTTGCCGCAGAAGCAGATCGGCCTTCATGTTGTTTACCTTAACAACATCTGTTGGGCTAATCAATGATCAGAGGCAGTGGCATGGTGAAGAATGCCTGAAAAGATCTGCGGTCTATTTGTCGCTTTTCAGATCTCCATAAGTTATCAATATTGAGACCAAATGGTACGGGCGCAGACGTTACTCAGCGGCGCTGATAGGTGCAAATCGGGATACAGCGAGAAATGTATTTATCCAGTAATATCAATAATATACGGAGAAATACACCAATCTTCGCCTAATAAATACAGGTAGCGCCATGACACTCCGGAGCCTGAGGTCACAGGTTCGAATCCTGTCTTTACATCCCTACTGACACCAATGGGGCACAGGCGTCATACAGATCTGGTGCATTTAGAAAGGGCAATTCTGCCTCAAAATTGGCCAGTGCATCCCGCCCATAGATCCGATAGCCTCTTACGAGAGATTCAGCAGCAAACACTGCTTGGGCCACAGGGTTGGCCTGATGGAAAGTCTCTCCATCCAAATCATGGTGTAATGCCACAGCTTCGACCACAGGATCGGCAAGATTCCAGAGGTTCAGGACCATTGCGCCAATATCTGAATGTCCGCCCCCCCATCGTTGCCGCTCCAGCTCGATCAATTGTTTTTCATCGGTCCCGGCTTTGCGAAGCAGGGTAGGATAGCTGTCGGGAAGATTGGCGAGCAGGACCAGGCTACCAATATCGTGAAGTAGCCCAGCCAACCCTGCAGATTGGATCAAATCAGCTGAACACCCATTCATTCGGGCAATCTTCCCTGCAACTCTGGCAACGGTAAAATTGTGCTTCCATAAAACTTCCGGTTTCAGACCAGGAAGTGGTAGCGTGTCAATGAGATGTGCCGACAGTACGATACCGAGTAATAGGTCATGCCCAAGAAGGCTCACAGCCTCGTGTATGTCGGTAATCTCCCGGGGGTGGGCGTAGAATCCCGAATTGGCAATCCGCAAGACCCTGGCAACCAACGGAGCATCCCTGACAAGCAGCTTGGCAATTCGGCGTATGTTGCTACATGGAGCGTTGATTTCATCCTGTAGAGCAAAATATAAAGATGGCAGAGAAGGCAAATATCGCAGTTGAGCCAGTAGCGTATCCAGCATTGGATTGGCCTGTAACCATACCCATGTCTTGAAACTGCGTTCGATGGCCGCGATGAGTTCATCCGGATCGCAATGCGCTGTCAGGATCTGATGAAGCTGAACCAGCGAGCCCTGGTCCTCGACGTTCCCAGGTTTGGGAACCAAGCGAATCACCATGACGTCATGGATCTTTAACCGGGAAAGGAACAGTCGCCAGTCGTCTTTGTCGTTGCCACAATCAACCACGACCACCGCCACTTCATGACCCTGGATGACTTCAAACGCCTTTTCCATATCAGGTATTCTAAGAAGCTCCCATGATCGCTGTTGGATTGCCTCCGGGGGAAGCGCATGGCCATCGGACGAAGGTGTATCCACCAGCAGAACATAGGGTTTGTTCGAAACGCCATTCATGGTTTTTAGCTGGAAACCTCCTCGATCAAATTCCCTTCATGAAATAAAGCCTTGGCTGCAGAAATGACCACGACCTGATTTCCTCTCAGCACTCTTTACTAAAGCATAGCCGGAGATCGGGGTGGATGGCTCAACCGGGGGTTTTCGACAATTCAGCCAGGAACGTCAGTAACAGACCGGATCAGGATCCAGATATCGCCATAAATACCATGCAGCCACGGTACGGTAGGGACGCCAACGCAGGGAAAAGTCTTCCAGCACGTCCTTGCCGATTCTGTCGGTTTCAAAATACAACCTCGCCGCCGACTTCTGCAGGCCTATGTCTCGTGCTGAAAAGATATCGGGTTCGTGCAGATGAAAGATGGCAAACATCTCGACCGTCCACACACCCACCCCCTTGATTTTCAGCAACTCTTCCCTGACCTCTGCAAAATCACGATTCTGCCAATAGGCGTCGCTGATGTCGCGCTCCAAAAAAAAGCCCGCCACATTGCGAAGATACCCTGCCTTTGACCAGGACAGACCTGCTTTCCGCAATGACGCCTCACTGTGTTCCATAATTCTTTGTGGCGTCACTTTCCCCACCTGGCATTGAAGTCTTGCCCAGACACTGTCGGCGGCCTTGATCGAGATCTGCTGCCCAATGATGGCACGCGCCAAGGTATGAAACGAATCTCCAATCCGGACCAGAGATTCCGGATACGTTTCTATCAAGCGGGCCATCACTTTGTCACGTTGAACGAGAAAATCCTTGGCTTGGTTCCAATATATGGGGGAAGACATAGCGGACGTGTTGGGATCTGGATGATAAAATCAGGGAATTTACATTACAACAGACACGCAACCGATGGAAAAGACTTACGATCCTCATGCGATCGAACAACACTGGTACAAGACCTGGGAAGAAAATGGCTATTTTGCCCCCTCCGGCAAGGGAACGCCCTACTGCATCATGATCCCTCCACCCAATGTGACTGGCAGTTTGCACATGGGGCACGCTTTTCAGGATACGATCATGGACGGTCTGGTCCGCTATCATCGGATGCGTGGTTTCAACACCCTGTGGCAGCCTGGCACGGACCATGCAGGAATCGCCACTCAGATGGTGGTCGAACGCATTCTCGAGCGTGAGGGAAAAACCCGCCACGACCTGGGCCGGGAAAGTTTCATCGAGCGCATTTGGGACTGGAAGGAACATTCGGGCGGTACCATCACCCGCCAACTGCGCCGACTCGGTGCTTCCGTGGACTGGTCACGCGAACGTTTCACCATGGACGAAGGCTTGTCCAGGTCAGTGCGGGAAGTTTTCGTCCAATTGTACGACGAGGGTCTCATCTATCGTGGCAAGCGCCTGGTCAACTGGGATCCGGTACTACATACCGCAGTCTCCGACCTGGAAGTCGTGGCCGAGGAGGAGAAAGGCCACCTTTGGCATATCCGCTATCCATTGGCAGATGGAAGCAGGTATCTGGTGGTCGCAACCACCCGCCCTGAAACCATGCTTGGAGACACGGCAGTAGCCGTGCACCCCGACGACGAACGCTATCGCGACCTGATTGGCAAGACGATTCAACTCCCTTTGGCGAACCGGGAGATCCCTGTCATCGCCGATCCCTATGTCGACCCCGAATTCGGTACCGGTTGCGTCAAGATAACGCCTGCCCATGACTTCAACGACTATGAGGTGGGGAAGCGGCACGACCTGCCGCAGATAAACATCTTTACCCCCGATGCCCGTCTGAATGACAACGCTCCACCTGCTTATCGGGGCCTGGACAGGTTCGAGGCCCGCAACAAAGTCCTGGCAGACCTGGAAAAACTCGATCTACTGGAAAAAGTGGAAGAGCATGTGCTCAAAGTGCCCAGGGGGGATAGATCCGGTGCGGTGATCGAGCCCTATCTGACCGACCAGTGGTTCGTCAAGGCAAAGCCTCTGGCGGAAACGGCTCTTCAGGTCGTCAGACAGGGCAAGATCCGCTTCATACCCGAAAACTGGAGCAAGACCTACTACCAATGGCTTGAGGATATTCAGGACTGGTGTATCAGCAGACAGATCTGGTGGGGACACCGGATTCCAGCCTGGTATGACGAGAATGGCAATATCTATGTCGGTCATAGCGAAACCGAGGTACGGCAAAAATACCAGCTTGGCGACCGCCCACTGACCCAGGACGAAGATGTCCTGGATACCTGGTTTTCTTCCGCGCTTTGGCCCTTTTCGACACTCGGCTGGCCCGATCATACCCCAGAGCTGGAGACCTTCTATCCCACCAGCGTCCTGGTCACCGGATTCGACATCATTTTCTTCTGGGTCGCCAGGATGGTGATGATGGGAATGAAGTTCATGGAGGACGTCCCTTTCCGGGACGTGTATATTCACGGTCTGGTTCGCGATGCCCATGGCCAGAAGATGTCGAAATCCAAGGGCAACGTACTCGACCCCCTGGATCTGATTGATGGCATCAGCCTGGAAGATCTGATCAAGAAACGTACATCGGGTCTGATGCAGCCCCAGATGGCCAGGAAGATCGAAGAGCTGACCAGAAAGGAATTCCCCAAGGGCATCCCCTCCTATGGTGCCGACGCTTTGCGGTTCACTTTCGCTTCGCTTGCTACCACGGGCCGCGATATCCGCTTCGACCTGGGTCGGATTGAAGGCTACCGGAATTTCTGCAACAAGCTTTGGAATGCTTCCCGCTATGTGTTCATGAACACCGAGGGGCATGATCTGGGGCATTCAGGGGGAGAGACGGAATTCAGTCCGATCGACCGCTGGATCCAATCCAGGTTTCACAAAGCGGCGCAAACCGTCCAGAATTCCATTGAGGCCTATCGTTTCGATCTGGCTGCTGCCGCCATCTATGAATTCCTCTGGGACGAATATTGCGACTGGTATCTGGAACTCTCCAAGATTTCCCTCCAGACCGGAACCCCCGCGCAGCAACGAGCTACCCGCCAGACATTGATCGGTGTCCTGGAAGCTTTCCTGCGCCTTGCCCACCCCATCATACCGTTCATTACCGAGGAAATCTGGCAAAAGGCTTCAGAGATCGCCGGAATCAAGGGGGAGACGATCATGCGTCAAAGCTATCCCCAAAAGGAGGATTCGGCCATCGATGAACCTGCAGAACAGGAGATCGCATGGCTCCAGTCATTCATCCTTGGGGTCAGACGCATCCGGGGGGAAATGAATCTGCCTCCGGGCAAACACCTGCCTGTTTTGGTTCAGGGAGGCAGCGCAAAGGACATTGAGCGTGTCAGCCGCTGGCGTTCCTGGCTCGAGCGTTTCGGCCGGATCGAATCCATCCAGTGGTTGCAGACCAATGAAACACCTCCAGAATCAGCTATCGCCCTGGTGGATGATTTGAAAGTACTCATTCCCCTTGCCGGCCTGATCGACAAAGAAGCCGAACTGAAGCGACTTACAAAGGAAATCGAACGAATCAGAAAAGAACTTCCCCGGATCGAAAATAAACTCAACAATCCTAAATTCATGGAACGGGCCCCGGCACAGGTCGTGGCCAAGGAAAAACAGAAATTGAATGAATTGCAGGAGGCCCTGTCCCGCCTGGAAGACCAGTTTTCCAGAATTTCCGCCATATGATCATTACCTGCACACCATCCATCAGGGTACCAGAAAGAGTTTTCCCAGCCCGGGCAGAAAACCAACGAAAAAGGGCGCCATGGAGGCGCCCTCATCAGCGATGTCGATACGCTGGCCGTTATCGCACGTTGGGATCCAGCTCACCGGCCGCATATTTCTGATACATGACTTCCAGGGAAATAGGTTTGATCTTGGAGGCCTGACCGGCACAACCAAACGCTTCATACCTGGCCTTGCAGATGTCCTTCATCGCCACGGTTGCGACCTTGAAGATCTTGCGTGGATCGAACTCCTTGGGATTCTCAGCCAGGAATTTACGCATGGCACCGGTTGAAGCCATGCGAAGATCGGTGTCGATGTTCACCTTGCGCACACCGTGCTTGATTCCTTCGACGATCTCTTCGACAGGCACGCCATAGGTCTGCCCCATGTCGCCGCCGTAGTTGTTGATGATCTCGAGCCAGTCCTGCGGCACTGAAGAGGAACCGTGCATGACCAGGTGAGTACTGGGGATACGCGAGTGAATCTCCTTGATCCGCTCGATCGCCAGAATATCCCCTGTGGGAGGACGGGTGAACTTGTAAGCACCGTGGCTGGTGCCGATGGCGATTGCCAAAGCATCGATCTTGGTCTTGCTGACGAAGTCTGCCGCTTCCTCAGGATCAGTGAGCAGCATGTCTTTGGTCAATTCACCTTCTGCACCGACACCGTCTTCCTTGCCAGCCTGCATGGTTTCCAATGACCCCAGACAACCCAACTCACCTTCCACCGAAACACCACAGGCATGCGCCATCTCGGTGACCTTGGCAGTCACTTCCACGTTGTATTCATAACTGGCGGGAGTCTTGGCATCCGGCATCAGGGAACCGTCCATCATCACCGAAGTGAATCCGGACTGGATGGAACGCGCACAGACGCCGGGATCGGCACCATGATCCTGGTGCAGGACAATGGGAATATCAGGCCATTGTTCCACCGCGGCCAAAATCAGATGACGCAGGAACGCCTCGCCTGCATATTTACGTGCTCCTGCGGAAGCCTGCATGATCACAGGGCTGTCCACTTCCGCGGCCGCCTCCATGATTGAATGCACTTGTTCCATGTTGTTGACGTTGAACGCCGGAACGCCGTAACCGTTTTCGGCGGCGTGATCAAGTAGCTGTCTCAGGGTAATGAGTGCCATTAAATTTCCTCGTGATTGAAATTAGTTGATAGGTTGCCCCCAAAGTCCCTTATCGGGGGCAATAATGGTAGGGAGTTGACTCTGGTTCCGAATTATTGAATGCGCGGATCCAGATCGCCAGAAGCATAGCGCTGGACCATGTCTTCCATGGATATCGGTTTGATTTTGGAAGCATTACCAGCACAACCGAAAGCCTCATAACGAGCCTTGCAGATATCCTTCATTGCCTTGGTGGCCACATCAAAGATTTTGCGTGGGTCGAACTGTTTGGGATTTTCCTTGAGGAATTTGCGCATTGCCCCTGTCGATGCCAACCTCAGGTCGGTATCGATATTCACCTTGCGCACGCCGTGCTGGATTCCTTTCACGATTTCCTCCACCGGTACTCCATAAGCCTCACCGATATCTCCACCGTACTCATTGATGATTTCGACCCACTCCTGCGGAACAGACGAGGATCCATGCATCACCAGATGAGTATTGGGGATACGCGCATGGATCTCCCTGATCCGGTCGATGGCCAGCACCTCACCCGTTGGTGGCTTGGTGAACTTATAAGCTCCATGGCTGGTGCCAATGGCCACGGCCAAGGCATCGACCTTGGTTTTCTTGACGAAATCTGCCGCCTGCTCCGGATCGGTCAACAGCATTTCCTTGTCGATGGTCTCTCCCTTGTCCGATACCCCCTTCTCCAGGGAACCGAGACACCCCAGTTCCCCTTCCACCGAGACGCCACAGGCATGGGCCATGTCCGTCACCTTGGTGGTCACATCCACATTGTATTCATAACTGGATGGCGTCTTCATATCCGGCATCAGGGAGCCGTCCATCATCACCGAAGTGAATCCGGACTGGATGGATCGGGCACACACACCGGGATCGGCCCCGTGGTCCTGATGAACCACGATTGGGATGTGCGGCCATTGTTCCAAAGCCGCCGCCACCAGATGACGAATGAAGTAGGCGCCTGCGTATTTCCTCGCTCCGGCGCTGACCTGCATCAGCGCCGGGCTGTCGGCTTCATCAGCCGCCTCCATGATGGCATGCACCTGTTCCATGTTGTTGATATTGAACGAAGGCACGCCGTAACCATTTTCAGCAGCATGATCCAGAAGTTGTCTTAAAGTGATGAGTGCCATATCAGCCTCCTCCAAGATCTCAGTTCGCCAGTACTTCTTCGACCGCTTTCACAACGTTGTCCACGGTAAACCCAAACTCTTCCATCAAAAGTCCACCTGGCGCCGATTCGCCGAAACGGTCGAGCCCAACCACTTTACCATCCAGGCCGACATATTTGTACCAGCCTGCCGTTGCTCCGGCCTCCACAGCCACCCGGGCCTTCACGTCGGCAGGCAGCACGGCTTCCTTATAATCATTCGGTTGTGACTCGAACAGCTCAACGCAGGGCATGGAGACCACGCGTACCTTTTTACCATCCGCTGCCAGACGTTTGGCTGCCTCATCGGCCAGATGCACTTCGGAACCGGTGGCAATGATGATTGCATCAGGCTTGCCATCGCAATCACGCAGAATATAGCCACCTTTGCTGATTGCCTCGATCTGATCCGAACTACGGTCCAGGTGAGGCAATCCTTGACGGGTCAATGCCAATGCCGAAGGCGTTTCCTGGCTATCAATGGAGTCGCGCCAGGCTACGGCTGTTTCCACTGCATCGGCCGGCCGCCAGACGTTCAGGTTGGGAATCAACCGCAAAGACGCGTGGTGCTCGATCGGCTGGTGCGTAGGACCGTCCTCGCCCAGGCCGATGGAATCGTGGGTGAATACATAGATGATCGGCAACTTCATCAGGGCCGACATACGAACGCCGTTACGACAATAGTCGGAGAACACGTGGAAGGTTCCACCGAATGGACGGAAGCCACCATGCAGGTAAATGCCATTCATCATTGCGGCCATACCGAATTCCCGCACCCCATAATGGACATAATTGCCATCTTCGTGGCTGTCACCTGGAGTGTTCAGATCTTTGCACCCCTTCCAATTGGTCAGATTGGATCCGGTCAGGTCGGCGCTGCCACCAAAAAACTCCGGCAAGTGTGGTCCATAGGCATCCAGAGCGTTCTGGGAAGCTTTACGGGTCGCAACCTTTTCGGCCTTGGTGTCGGTCTCATTGATGTAGGCCTGTGCCACCTGGGGCCAGTCTTCCGGCAACACCCCGTTGAGGCGGCGCTCCAGCTCACCTGCCAATTCCGGATATTCGGCCTTGTAGGCGGCAAATTGTTGCTGCCAGGCCTGCTCCAAGCTGTTGCCCTTTTCCCGGGCATCCCAGCCATCATAGATTTCCTTGGGAATTTCAAAGGGAGGATGGTTCCATCCCAGCACTTCCCGGGTCAAGGCAATCTCATCGTCGCCCAAGGGAGCACCGTGACATTCCTCCTTACCCTGCTTGTTCGGAGAACCAAAACCGATGATGGTCTTGCAGCAAATGAGGCTTGGTCTGTCAGTCTCGGCACGTGCCTGATCGATAGCGGCCTTGATGGCATCGGGATTGTGACCGTCCACACCACGAATGACGTGCCATCCGTAAGATTCGAAGCGTTTGGCGGTATCGTCTGTGAACCAGCCCTCCACTTCCCCGTCGATGGAGATTCCGTTGTCGTCCCAGAAGGCCACCAGCTTACCCAGTTTGAAAGTACCTGCCAGAGCACAAGCCTCGTGGGAAACCCCTTCCATCATACATCCATCACCCAAAAATACGTAGGTGTGATGATCGATGATGTTGTGTCCGTCACGGTTGAACTGGGCGCCCAGGACTTTCTCTGCCAGAGCCATCCCGACTGCATTGGC
The DNA here is from genome assembly GCA_027024125.1 of Methylothermaceae bacterium. Lineage (GTDB taxonomy): Bacteria > Pseudomonadota > Gammaproteobacteria > Methylococcales > Methylothermaceae > Methylohalobius. Next base: position 9,687 of record JALVSV010000304.1, read on the forward strand.
AATCCCCTGCCCGAGGGGACCTGTGGTTGTTTCCACACCCGGGGTATAACCGTATTCCGGATGACCCGGGGTTTTGGAGTGTAATTGCCGGAAATTCTTGAGTTCTTCGATAGGCAGATCATAACCGCTCAGGTGCAGGAGCGAGTAGATCAGCATTGATCCATGTCCATTGGAAAGAACGAAACGGTCCCTGTTGGCCCATTTCGGGTTGTTCGGATTGTGTTGCAGGTAATCGTTCCACAAGACTTCCGCGATATCAGCCATACCCATGGGGGCACCTGGATGCCCGGACTTGGCCTTTTGTACCGCGTCCATTGCTAGGGCACGGACGGCATTTGCGAGTTCTCGGCGTGAAGGCATATCATCCCTCCCTTTAGTTTTCATTGATCGAAGATAGCTGTTCCGCCCTCAGCTGACACGAAACAACTGAACCATTCTAGCCGCTGTATTGGCACTTTAACTGGAATTCGATATAAATTACAGTCAATATTATTTCAATTCAGCATAAGTGTTTCTTATACCTGGTCTGCTCTTATGAATATCACTTTACGCCAACTTCAGGTCTTCGAAAAAGTCGCCCGGCGTTTGAGCTTTACCCACGCAGCTCAGGAATTATACTTGACTCAGCCGGCAGTCTCCATGCAAATCAAACTATTGGAAGACAACCTGGGGCTCCCTTTACTCGAACGATTGGGGAAGAAACTCTACCTAACTGAAGCGGGTAGGGAAATCTATCGCCTCAGCAGAACCATCGCCAGCCAGTTACAGGAAACCGAACAGGTGTTGGAGGCCATCAAAGGCACTGAAGGCGGCACACTCACCATTTCGGTCGTCAGTACGGTTCATTATTTTGCCATCCGCGCCCTGGCCAATTTCTGCAAAAGCTTTCCCAAAGTCAGAATCGATCTCAAGGTCACCAATCGACAGGGATTACTCAGGCTTCTGGAGGAAAATGCCACAGACTTGGCGCTGATGGGGAAACCTCCCGCCGATTGGGACCTGATTGCAGAAGCTTTCATGGATAACCCCTTGGTGGTCATCGCCCCACCGGGCCACACCCTTTGCCAACAGCAGGAAATACCCCTGGCCAAGCTCGAAAAAGAAACTTTCCTGATCCGGGAGCAAGGGTCCGGCACCCGGGGCGCTGTGGAAAGCTTCTTCAAGAGAAAGGGACTTTCGATATCGGGCAGTATGGAGATGAACACCAACACCGCCATCATACATGGGGTCGCAGAGGGTCTTGGTCTCGGGATCGTATCGTTACATACGATCCAACGTGAACTGGACGATGGCAGGTTGGTGATTTTGAATGTGGACTCGTTTCCCCTGATGAGGAAATGGTACCTGGCGCATAGAAGTGGAAAGAAACTGTCCCATGCTGCCGAAGCATTCAAGACATTCGTCAAAGAGCATGCATGGGAGTTTATGGATCACGCCCCGGAGAAGACAGGGCGGGCCTGAAACCCGCCCTAAGTTGTCAGGCAATCATCCTTGCCCCTGATCCCATTCGCGGTGATAGGCCTCGATCAATTCCAACTCTTTCTTGGCCCCCAGGAACAGAGGCACCCTTTGATGGATCGATTCTGGCTGTATCTCCATGACCCTTTCACGTCCGGTAGATATCACCCCTCCGGCCTGTTCAACGATAAAGCCCATGGGATTGGCTTCGTACATGAGACGCAGTCTTCCCGACAGTCCCTTCTTCTTGAGTTTCTCATCCAGGGGATAAGTCCAGATTCCACCACGCATCAGGATGCGATACACCTCAGCGACAAACGAGGCGATCCAGCGCATGTTGAAATCCTTGCCCAAGGGGCCATCCTTGCCCTGTTCGCACTCTTCGATGAAACGCCGCACCGGCGGCTCCCAGAACCGGCGGTTGGACATGTTGATAGCAAATTCCTTGGCTTCTTCGTCGATCATGATATTGGGATGAGTCAGAATGAACTCACCGACACCTTGATCCAGAGTAAAACCATGGGCGCCATTTCCGGTAGTGAGCACCAGGGTCACGGACGGTCCATAGACACAGAACCCCGAGCAGACCTGTTCCTTGCCCGGCTGGAGGAAATCTGCCTCGGTCGGTTCCTCCACCCCCTCTGGACACCTCAAAATGGAGAAGATGGTACCAATACACATATTGATGTTGATATTGGACGAACCATCCAAAGGATCGAAGCACGCCAGGTATTTACCACGACTTTCCCTGGGCACTTGGATGATTTCGTCGTTTTCCTCGGAGGCCATTGCAGCCACATGCCCCGAACGGCTGAGGATGGAGATCATAATGTCATTCGAGAGCACATCCAGCTTTTGCTGAACCTCTCCCTGGACATTCTCCGCATCTTCCCCCACCGCCCCCAGGTTACCCACCAGCGCACCGTAGCGAACTTCTCTGGCGATCGCCTTGCAGGCTCTGGCAATATCGGCGATCAACAGTGTCAATTCACCGGTGGCCCCGCTGACCTTGCGTTGCTCTTGAATCAGAAACTCGGTTAATGAAACCCCTTGACCTTGCATAGCAATCTCCTCAAACTCATTGATTTGTCGTTCTCCAGCCCTCAGGCCGCTCCCGTCTTCAAAGCCAAAGCGTTCTTGACCTTGACGATTTTCAAGGTATTGGTCCCGCCTGTCACTCCAGTCAGGTCGCCCTTGGTGATGAGCACCCGGTCTTCTTCGGTCACCGCCCTGTATTTGAGCAGCAAATTCAGGGCAGCCTTGTTTTGAACCACGTGTTCGGTCGTCTCACATTTGAAATAGATTGGATACACTCCGCGATACAGGGTCACTTTACGGCAGGTCCTAACATGCTGGGTCAAGGCATAGATGGGGATTCCTGAACGGATCCTCGACATCCACAATGGAGTCGCCCCGCTTTCTGTCAAGGCCGCGATCGCCCGCACTGGAAAATGATTGGCCAGATACATCGATGCCATTGCAATCGCCTCATCGACCCGCTTGAACTGCCGGTCCATCCGGTGGGACGAACGTCTGACCCTGGGGCTCTTCTCGGCTTCGCGGCAGACTCTGTCCATGGCCTTGACGGCATCGACAGGGTACTTGCCGGATGCAGTCTCGGCAGAGAGCATCACCGCATCTGTCCCATCAAAAACCGCATTGGCCACATCCAGCACCTCGGCCCGTGTCGGCAGGGGACTTTCGATCATCGACTCCATCATCTGAGTGGCAGTGATCACCGCCCGGTCCATGTCCCTGGCCTTGGATATCAGGTCCTTCTGCACCTGAGGCAGACGGGCGTCTCCGATCTCCACCCCCAGATCGCCCCGGGCCACCATGATGGCATCGGAAGCTTCGATGATCTCCTCCATCACCCCAGGCTGAACCGCCTCGGCGCGTTCCACTTTGGCGACGATCCCCGCCTCACCACCCGCCTCATGCAGCAAACGTCTGGCCAGATGGAGATCGGCAGCGCTTCTGGGGAAGGAAACGGCCAGATAATCAGCCTCGATCTCAACCGCTGTCTTGATATCTTCCTTGTCCTTGTCGGTCAAAGCGGTGGCCGAAAGTCCTCCGCCTTGTTTGTTGATGCCCTTGTTGTTGGACAGGACGCCTCCGACGAC
>JALVSV010000305.1 GCA_027024125.1 Methylothermaceae bacterium
GCGCATGACTGGATTGGATCGGTTCAGACCGAACAGGCACGAACCAAAGCGCTTGTCTATTCTCAAACCCAGGGACTTTTCTATCCGGAGTAGCCTTACGCGTAACTAGAATAGGTTCGTATCTAGTCCGCCATATTGATCCAGTCAGACATATCCTGCCAGCCCTTGAACTGCTTGTGCAGAGGGAGTTGTACAACAAAGTCAATCCCTGCCGAAGCAGGGAACGTATTGGGCCTAAACCCTTCATCCGCATCAAAAGACGGATCATCCCTTAAGACTTAAGGGAACAGACTACGCTCCATTGTAACACATAAAATATTGCGTAAGTCTTTTGATGCTGATATTATCACCGCAAATTCAAGATTCCTCCGGAGGTCCAGACCATGCTGATAGAAACGATTGTCCAAAAGATATCGGACGGGATATCAAGTAACCTATTGTATTTATTGATAATTTCCATCATCCGTCGCCTCCGTGCCATTCAGATAGGAAGCGTGCTTCGGATAGAGTTTTGGAGGAAATGATGAACCTGCTCGACACCCCCTGGCTCCCCGTCCGTCTCCAAGACGGCACCCGTACCCTGATCCGACCGGCCGAGATTGCCGCGAAGGACAATCCCCCGGTCGCCCTCGACAGTCCCCGGGCCGATTTCAACGGTGCCCTGGCCCAGTTCCTCATCGGCCTGCTGCAGACCTGCCTCGCGCCAAAGAACGACGACGAATGGGAGGAGCGGCTGGAGCGTCCACCCACGAAGGAACAGCTGGATGCCGCCTTCTCCCGTTATCACACAGCTTTCGAGGTGGACGGCACCGGGCCGCGTTTCATGCAGGACTATGACAAACTCGAATCTCTGAATGGCAAACGCAAGCCAGCCACGAACGAGATCGCTTCGCTGCTGATCGAGGCCCCTGGCGACAACACCCTGCGCAACAACGCCGACCACTTCATCAAGCGCGGCCATGTGGAGGCGCTGTGCCCCGTCTGTGCCATCACCGCTCTGTTCACCCTGCAGCTCAACGCCCCATCGGGTGGGGCCGGACACCGGACTTCCCTGCGCGGCGGCGGACCGCTCACCACACTGGTAGCCGTGGACCCGGAGGGCAGCGGTCTGCCGGACACCCTGTGGTACAACCTGTGGCTCAATGTGCTGCCGGAAACCGTCCCGCTGACCGGCACCCGCAAACTGGACAAACCTCAACATATCTTCCCCTGGCTCGCCCCCACCCGCACCAGCGAGAAGGGCCAGACCGTCATGCCCAGGCCGCCCACCCCTCTCCGATCCACTGGGCCACGCCCCGGCCCATCCGCCCCGACCCCCCCCACACCCGCCACCGCGCCGCCGCCCCCTCCCCAGCGGAAAGACCGCCTGCTGACGCACTACGTCACCCTCAACTATGGCATCAACTACGCTGGCGCCTGGCGTCACCCCCTCACGCCCTACCAGGAACGGGACAACGCCGAACCCCTGCCCCTCCATCCCCAACCCGGCGGCATCACCTACCGTCACTGGCTGGGGCTGATCTACGAGGAACCGGAAGGCAGGCGGCGCGTCACCCCTGCCATCGTGGTGAGGGAGATCCAGAGTGAGATTCGCAGCGGACGTCTGATCGTCTGGGCTTTCGGTTACGACATGGACAACATGAAACCACGCTGCTGGTACGAGGCCGTCCTGCCTTTGTACCAGGTGCCCGACGACATCCGCGAAACCTTTGCGAGGCGGGTCGGCCAGCTGATCGAAGCGGCGGAAGTCTGCGCCAACCTGGTGAGAAAACAGGTCAAGGAAGCCTGGTTCAAACGCCCCGGCGATGTCCGTGGCGATACAGGATTCCTCACCGACGCCTTCTATCAGCACACCGAAGCCGACTTCTATGCCCTGCTGCCCGCTTTGCTCACCGCCATGGAACACGGAGACGACGGCCGCCTGCTGCTGGCCCAGTGGCACCGGACTCTGACTGCCGCCGCCCTGGCGCTGTTCGACGAACACACCGCCAGCGAAGAACTGGCCTTCGCCGATCCTGCCCGGGTGGCCCTGGCCCGGGACAAACTGGTGAAACAACTCCACGGCGCCAAACTGAAAAAACTGCTGCTCATCACCCAACCCAAGGAGAAAGCCGCATGAAAAAGAAGACCTTCGCTCCGGACACACCAGCCGGGGAAATTCTCCGTGAATGGTGGCTGGCCCTGAAGGACGACCGGGGCGCCCGCGCCGAGCTGCGCCGGGCCAAATCCCCAGAGGACGCCACCCTGATTCCAGCTGCCATTGATCTGGTCACCCGCCTCAAAGCCTCACCGCTCATGGATCATGGCGGCTTGATCGCGCGTATCCCGCCTATCGCCGGACTGGCCGCCCACCTGGACCCGCACGCGGAACGGGCTGTGCTGCACGACACCACCACTTTGCCCGAACGCATGGCCCGACTCCAAGGCGACCGTCCGGTGGTGTCACAGCTGCGCTTCCGCCGCCTGCTGCGCACGCCCCGCGCCGAACTCTACCGGCCCATGATCCGTATCCTCGCCCTGCTCGACCACCAGGCCAACCTGTACGAACTGGCCGAGTCGATGTTCTGGTGGGGGCCGAACATTCAGAAACAATGGGCCTTCATCTACTTCCCCAAACTACCGAAAACCGCCTGAAGGAGACCGAACCATGGCACGCTTCGTCCAACTGCATCTTCTGACCGCCTATCCCCCCGCCAACCTCAACCGCGACGACCTGGGCCGCCCCAAGACCGCCCTGATGGGCGGGGCCGAACGGCTGCGGATTTCCTCCCAGAGCCTCAAGCGCGCCTGGCGGACCTCGGAGGTGTTCCAGGAGAAACTGAAAGGCCATCTCGGCATCCGCACCAAGCGCATGGGAGAGGAGATCTTCAACCGCCTGACCGCCGGCGGCATCGCGGAGAAACAGGCCCGCGATTGGGCGCGGCAGATCGCCCAGGTGTTCGGCAAGCTGAAGAAAGCTAAGGACGACGGCAGTATCGAGGCGCTGCACATCGAACAACTGGCCCACTTCAGCCCCGAGGAGCAGGCGGCCATCGACGAGCTGGTCCGGCGCCTGATCGAAACCGGTGAGGGGCCGGAAGAAGACGATCTGAATCTGCTGCGCCAGCGTCACAGCGCCGCCGACATCGCCCTGTTCGGCCGCATGCTCGCCGACGTGCCCCGCTTCAACACCGAAGCCGCCTGTCAGGTGGCCCACGCCATCACCGTCCACAAAGTCGCGGTGGAGGACGACTTCTACACCGCCGTGGACGACCTCAACCGCGGCGAGGAGGACGTGGGCGCCGGCCACATGGGGGAAACCGAATTCGGCGCCGGGCTGTTCTATCTCTATCTCTGTCTCGACCGTCGCCTGCTGGTGGACAACCTCGGCGGTGACCGGGATCTGACCGCACGCACCATCGAGGCGCTGGTGCAAAGCGCCGCCACCGTCGCCCCCACCGGCAAGCAGAACAGCTTCGCCTCCCGCGCCCGGGCCAGCTACATCCTGTGCGAGAAGGGCGACAGCCAGCCCCGCAGCCTGGCGGTGGCCTACCTCAAGCCGGCAGAAGCCGGCCGGGATGGCCTGCTGGCCAATGCCATCGAGGCCCTTGAAGGAGAACGCCTGCGCCTCGACCAGGCCTACGGCGATGGCGACCCGAACGCCGCGGTCATGAACACCCTGACCGGCCAGGGCAGCCTTGCCGAGGTTATCGCTTATGCCAAGGGAGGGCTGGACGATGGTTGAGCTGCTGCTGTTTCAGCTCTATGGCCCGCTGGCCAGCTGGGGAGAGCCGGCGGTGGGGGAATACCGCCCTACCGCCACCCATCCGGGCAAGTCCCAGATCACCGGCCTGCTGGGCGCAGCGCTCGGCCTGACCCGCGAGCAGGAGAAGGAACTGGCGGCCCTGGCCGGGGGCTACGGCCTGGCGGTGCGGATCGACGTCGAAGGGGAGCTTTTGCGCGACTATCACACCACCCAGGTTCCTCCAGCCCGCAAGGGCCGCCGCTTCCACACCCGGCAGGAAGAACTGGCGGTGGACGATCTCTACACCATCCTGTCCCAGCGCGACTACCGGGCCGAGGCCGCCTGGACCTGCGCCCTGTGGCGCCGGGAACACGCGTCCCATTCCCTTGAAGACTTGGAAAAGGCGCTGCGACAGCCCCGATTCGTGATTTATCTGGGACGCAAATCCTGCCCGCCGGCGCTGCCACTCAATCCCAGGCGGATCGAGGCCGGTGATCTCAAGACCGCCTTCCAGCGCTATCCGGGCGATCCTGCGATAGCGGAAACATTAAAAGCGCCTGCCCGGAAACGCTACTTCTGGGAAGAACCGCTTCCGGCCGGCCTGGAGTCCGGCTTCACCGAGCAAGAAAAACTGTGGGTGGTGCCCCGCCGTGACCTGCCCGGCAGCCGGCGGCGCTGGCAGTTCGCCACCCGCGACGAACATCACGCCATGGCCTGACAGGAGACGATCATGTACCTGACCCGGCTCACCCTCCTCGAACACCCCGACACGGGCGCCATCGTCCGGCGGCTGGGGGATGCCTACCG
>JALVSV010000306.1 GCA_027024125.1 Methylothermaceae bacterium
GCATCCGGTAGGGGGCCGGGAGATCACGTTTAAGGTAGGACAGCGCTCCGACAATCTTTTCTTGCGCCAGCCACAGGGTCGGGATGGCATCGGCGCTGGCCTGGGATTGAATGCTTTCGGGGCCGAAACGCGCCTTCAGTTCGCTCAGGGGATCGGCGTTCATTCGAGACGGTCAGGATCGGGCAGTTGTCTCACCTGGCGTCGATGAGGTGTTTCGGCGTCGCGCCGGGATACCGGTGGCGCCTTTTCCACCCCTTGGGGGCCCACCACCCAGCTCAGGGGGCGCTTTTCCCTGCCAATCGCCTCCTGCAGCAGCATCAGGCCCTGTAGCAGGGCATCGGGCCGCGGCGGACAACCGGGAACGTAGACATCCACCGGGAGGAAGCTGTCGACCCCCTGGACCACGCTGTAGATGTCGTACATGCCCCCCGAGTTGGCGCATGAACCCATGGAGATCACCCATTTGGGCTCCATCATCTGCTCATAGAGATGCCCCAGCACCGGCGCCATCTTGCGGAATACCGTTCCCGAGATCACGATCAGGTCGGCTTGGCGTGGGCTGGCGCGAATCACCTCGGAACCGAAACGGGCGATGTCGAAGCGCGGGGTGAACACGGTGGCCATCTCAACATAACAGCACGACAGGCCAAAGTTGAAGGGCCAAAGAGAATTCTTGCGGCTCCAGGCGACCAGTTCTTCCAATTTGGCCATGATCAGGCTGGGCCGAACCATCGACTCCTGGGCATCGGCCTGCCCCGGCCGGGGGGCGGTATCGGCATCCGCCGGGGTGATCGACCAGCGCATCAGCCCTGCTCCACTTTTTTCTGGCGCGCCGTGCGCCAGTCCAGGGCCCCCATTCGCCACAGATAGGCCAGCGCGGCCAGCAAAATCAGAATGAACACGGTCATCGCCACAAAACCGGCAGGGCCGCTCTCCTTGAGCGCCACCGCCCAGGCGAAAACGAACACCGCCTCCAGATCGAACACCACGAAGAACACCGCCATGCGATAGAAGGGCACGTACATCCTCACAGGAGGGGGTCCAGCTGGAAGGATGCCGGATTCAAACGGGACCCCGGTCGCTTTGGTGCGGAACCTGCCGCCCAGGAGCCAGGGTAATAAAAGCATAGCGATGACCACAACAATGGAGAGGCCGAAATAGATCAGCAGGGACTGGATGGCGGGTGCCAGAGAGACGGCTGGCATGGGCATCTCCTACAGATACAAGCATCTATCACGTTATCAAACTCTTTAGGAAAGCGCCATGGCCTATTGGATCGATATTCCCTGCAACCCGGATTTCACATTCAACGGCAACTTAACCTAAGATACTCCTACACGGGAACCTTTGACAGGACATCACTTTGATTTGTTAGGGACATACCGATGAAAGCAAATACTAAGAAATATCTCGTTGTGATCATATTAAGCACCCTCATGGCCGGATGCTCAAGTATTCGTGCCCGAAGCAACCATGCAGCTGCGCAATGGAATGTCTATCCCGGCGTTCGCCAGGATGTGAAGGAGATAGGAGAGATCATGACCGGCCAGCGCAAGGATCCAATCTGGGTAAATGTGATGGTTACTACCATTTTGCTAGTCGATCTTCCCATTTCGGCCCTCTTCGACACCCTTGTAACGCCTTATGATGTATACCGTATTCACAGGGTCGGACAACCCACCGACCAATAATTCAGCGACCAAGCTCTTTCAGCTCGTAAAACAACCTGAGCGCCTCACGTGGTGTGAGATCATCGGGATCGATGTCCCGAATGCGCTCTTCTACAGGACTGGATGTCGATTCAGCAAATAGATCCAATTGAGGCGGGATGTGAACCTGATTATGGGAACGGTTTTCCAGCTCTTCCAATTTTCCGCGCGCTTTTTCGATCACCTTTACCGGCACCCCGGCCAAAGCCGCCACCTGTAAGCCGTAGCTCTGGCTGGCTGGTCCCTCGCGGACTGCATGCAGAAACACAATGTTATCCCCATATTCCACCGCATCCAAATGAACATTGACCACCTCGGGCAACCATTCCGGCAAAGCCGTCAACTCGAAATAATGGGTGGCAAACAGGGTGAACGCACGCTTCTCCCTAGCCAGGAACTCGGCCACCGCCCAAGCCAGGGACAAACCATCGAAGGTACTGGTTCCGCGGCCGATCTCGTCCATCAGCACTAGGCTCTCAGGTGTGGCATTGTGCAATATATTGGCGGTCTCGGTCATCTCCACCATGAAGGTGGAACGACCTGAAGCCAGATCGTCCGATGCACCGATGCGGGTAAAGATGCGATCGACCGGGCCGATTTCGGCACTGTCGGCCGGGACGAAACTGCCCACATGAGCAAGCAGGACAATCAAAGCCGCCTGCCGCATATATGTGGATTTACCCCCCATATTGGGGCCGGTAATAATCAGCATACGTCGCTGCGCAGTTAACTCCAGATCGTTGGGAACGAAAGCATCGACCTGACGTTCCACCACCGGATGGCGTCCACCACGAATAATGACACCAGGTTCCACCTTCAGCACCGGTCGGCACCAACCATACTCTTTGGCTCGTTGAGCCAGGGTCGCCAGGACATCCAGCTCCGCCAGCACCCGGGCCCGGGCCTGAATCTCCGGTACTTGGGGAATCAGGGCCTGCAAAAGCTCCTCGTATAAAGCCTTCTCCAACGCCAAGGCTTTCTCACGCGCACTCAACACCTTGTCTTCGAAAGTCTTGAGCTCTGGAGTGATGAAACGCTCGGCGTTTTTTAGCGTCTGGCGGCGAATGTAATCGGCAGGAACTTCGTCACTCTGGCTTCTGGGCACCTCCAGGTAGTATCCGTGCACGCGGTTGTAACGCACCTTGAGAGTACTGATTCCCGAACGTTCGCGCTCACGTCGTTCCAGCTCCAGCAGATATTCGTCACCGTGCTTGCTGAGGGCACGCAGTTCATCCAATTCGGCGTTGTAACCTGCAGCGATGACACCCCCATCACGGATCAGCGCTGGAGGCTCGGTAACGATGGCGCGGGTCAACAGCTCAGTCACTTCCGGCAGACCCTTCAGGCCATTCGTGAGCATGTCGAGTCTCTGGGCCACACAATCGGAGATCTCGGACTGGATCGCTGGCAAGGCCTCCAGGGTCTGTCTGATCAGCACCAGATCCCTGGGGCGGGCACTTCCCAGGGCGATACGGGCAGCGGCACGTTCGATATCACCGGTACTTCGCAACCCGTCACGCAAGTTTTCAGACCGGTCACCCTGCAATAACTCCTCCACAGAGTCCAGTCGTGCTTCAATGTCCTCCCGCCGACGCATTGGCCTGTGGATCCAGCGTTTCAACAATCGTCCACCCATAGCAGTGACGGTCGTATCCAACACACCCAGCAAGGTAAATTCTTTGCGCCCGGAAGAATGGTAGTCGAGTTCCAGATTCCGCCTGCTGGCAGCATCCAGACCAATGGTCTCGGCGCTGCTCTCCACCCTGAGACCTGTCAGATGTGGCAAGGCCGATTGCTGGGTCTCCTTGACATAATTCAACAGGCACCCGGCTGCAGCGATAGCCGCGCTCATCCCTTCGCACCCAAAGCTCTCCAGACTCTGGATCTCAAAATGCTCAACCAGGGCACGCTGACCACTTTTGGAATCGAAATGCCATGGGGGACGGACGGTGATTCCAGAAAACCGGTTCAGACAATCTGGCAAGGACCAATCGTCGGGCACCAGAATCTCTGCAGGCTCAAGGCGCTCAAGTTCGGCAGCCAAAGAATCGTCATCACTGACCTCCAACACTGCAAGACGGCCACAGCTCAGCTCTAAATGAGCCAAACCATAGCACCCCTTCAACGGCGTCAAAGCCAGAAGCAGATTGTCACGCCGGTCGTCGAGCAGGGCATCGTCGGTGGCGGTGCCTGGCGTTACGATCCGCACCACCCTACGTTCCACAGGTCCTTTGGATTTGGCTGGATCCCCTATCTGTTCGCAGATCGCCACCGATTCGCCTGCTTTGAGCAATCTGGCCAGATAGTTTTCAACGGCGTGATAAGGGATCCCTGCCATCGGCACCGGTTGCCCGCCTGATTCTCCGCGCGATGTAAGGGTCAGATCGAGCAGACGGGAAGCCTTGACCGCATCATCGAAGAACAACTCATAGAAATCACCCATGCGATAGAAAAGCAGAATATCCGGATGTTCCGCCTTGATCCGGAGATACTGCTTCATCATGGGAGTATGGCGATCCAGGGGGATGTCTGGCGTCATCTTGATAGTTTACCTGAGATGGTAGGGTCGGTCAGTCTCTGAGAGATACGAATCAGGCACCCGTCATCTATTCGGGGTCGAGGCAATAGGTCTGCTTCGAAAAAACGCCGTTAATATTATTTGCTGCGCAATCCTGCTGTGCAAGAAAACCCTGCCCAAACTTCAGGACCACGTCATCTAAACACGTAAATGATTGATTGGAGGGGCAGGTGGTCTGATTCGAAAGCCTCGCCGGCAGGGAAGCCGGCGTGGAGCCTACAGGGACGTATTCACGGCGTTTT
>JALVSV010000307.1:0-11788 GCA_027024125.1 Methylothermaceae bacterium
CAAACCCACCGGAATCGATGCGGTGGAATGGGCCGGTAAGATGGAAGATCTGGGCGCTGGGGAGATTCTGCTCACCAGTATGGACCGTGATGGTACCAAGGAAGGGTTTGACATTCCCCTGACCCGGAGTGTGAGCGAACGGGTCGGCATACCCGTGATCGCTTCTGGGGGGGTTGGGCAGCTTGAGCATCTGGCCCAGGGGATCCTGGAGGGTAGAGCAGATGCGGTATTGGCGGCCAGTATCTTCCATTTTGGTGAATACAGTATTCAACAGGCCAAGGCATACCTGGCTGCCCGGGGAATCGAGGTGAGGTTGTGAGTGACTGGCTCGATGAGATCCAATGGAACGAATCCGGGTTGGTTCCGGTGATTGCCCAGGAAGAGGGCAGCGGAAGGGTGTTGATGTTGGCCTGGATGAATCGTGAGGCGCTGAAATTGACCGCTGAGGAAAAGGTGGCTGTCTACTGGTCCAGGTCCAGGCGGAAATTGTGGCGCAAGGGGGAGACCTCGGGCAATCGCCAGATCGTGTGTGAGATCCGCCTCGACTGTGATGGCGACACCGTCCTTCTGACTGTCCGGCAGGAAGGGGGCGTGGCATGTCACACAGGACGCCATCATTGCTTCTACCGCCGTCTGGAAGATACCGGTTGGCAGTGTGTCGAACCCGTGCTCAAGGATCCTGAGGTGATGTATGGCCACTGATATACTGTTGGAACTGGCGCAGGTGCTGGAAGGGCGGAAACGGGCCGACCCAGAAAGTTCCTATGTGGCCTCCTTGTATGCCAAGGGCCTGGATACGATATTGAAAAAGATCGGTGAGGAAGCGACAGAAACGGTGATTGCCGCCAAGGGTGGTGACCGTGAACAATTGGTTTATGAAACCGCCGACCTTTGGTTCCATACCCTGGTGCTGCTGGCCCATCAAGGGTTGGGGCCCGAAGAAGTACTGCATGAACTTGAGCGGCGCTTTGGCTTGTCCGGGCTGAAGGAAAAGGCCGCCCGTAACGAGACGTGAGGAAATCATCACTATGGGTATTAGTATCTGGCAATTGCTGATCGTATTGGTCATCGTGCTGCTGCTGTTCGGGACCCGCAAACTGCGCAATCTGGGGTCCGATCTGGGAGGGGCGATTCGCGGCTTCAAGGAAGCCATGAACGGTTCAGACGCAGAGGAAACGGAGCATAAACCGGCCGAGCATCTGGAAGATACGGGTAAAGGTGAACATAGTTCAAATCGAGGGGTCGAAACAGAGAAGAGCAACATCCCTGAAAGAGAAGATCTGTAATTCATGTTCGACATCGGTTTTTGGGAATTGAGCTTGGTCGGTCTGATTGCCTTATTGGTAATCGGGCCAGAACAACTTCCAGGGGCAATTCGCACCACGGCGTTTTGGCTACGGCGGGCACGTAACATAGCCTCGACGATGCGTGCCGAGGTCGAGCGCGAATTGGCCTTGGAGGAAGTCAAGGCCTCATTGGAGCAGGATGTGCCCCTGCAGGAATTGAGATCCTTGGAAAAAGAGCTGAAACAACCACTCGAATCTGCCACCGAAGTGCATTCACGGAATGACAGCTCCTCCTGAATCGTCTCCTTCAGGGCCGGAAGGCCGGGAGATGCCCTTTATCGAACATCTGATCGAGCTTCGCAGCCGCCTTCTCAGAATCGTTGCAGTGGTGTTGGTGGCTTTTCTTGGGCTGGCGCCCTTTGCCGATCGGCTCTATACCTATCTGGCCGGTCCCCTGCTCAGGCATCTGCCAGCTGACAGCACCATGATTGCCATCGATGTGGCCTCGCCTTTTCTCACCCCGTTCAAACTTGCCCTGGTGGTGGCCATCTTCGCTACTCTTCCAGTCACCTTATATCAGGTGTGGGGTTTCGTGGCCCCGGGGCTTTATCGGCATGAGAAGCGTCTGCTGTTGCCCCTGCTGGTGGCCAGTACCCTGTTATTCTATGCGGGTGCCGCCTTTGCCTATTTCGTGGTGTTGCCACTGGTGTTCCAGTTTATGACGGCGACTGCCCCCCAAGGAGTGGCGGTGATGACCGATATCAGCCGTTACCTGGATTTCATCCTGACCCTGTTCTTTGCCTTTGGGGTGGCTTTTGAAGTACCTATCGCCACGATCCTATTGGTATGGAGTGGTATCACCACTCGTGAAAGCCTGGCACGCAAGCGGCCTTACGTGATCGTGGCTGCCTTTGTGATCGGTATGCTGCTGACGCCACCCGATGTGATCTCACAGACCTTGCTGGCAGTGCCGATGTGGATATTGTATGAACTGGGATTGCTGTTTTCCCGTCCCTTCGTCCCTGACAGAAAAGGAATCTATGAGGCGGGAGGGAAATGAATCCAAATAGTTTATTAGAGTGGGTAGGCATGACTTGTGGATGCTCTATACGCTGACAGATGAAAAACATTTGATCAATTGGAACAGGAAGGTAAGTTGAAATGAGAGGAATCAATGTACAGAGATCTGCCAAAGGTTTTACCTTGATCGAGTTGCTGATCGTATTGGCTATCCTGGGGATGCTCGCAGCTTTGGTAGGACCCAGGTTGATGAATGCGTTGGGACAGGGACAATCCAAGACCACCAAGTCCCAGATCGAGATGCTTGCCACTGCGCTGGATAATTTCCGCCTCGACAATGGCCGTTATCCTACCGAGGAAGAGGGATTGGATGCCCTGATCAAGGCACCAGAAGGTCTGGTGAATTGGAACGGTCCGTATTTGCGCAAGAAGAAGGTGCCGGTCGATGCCTGGGGCTTTCCCTTTCATTATCAAGTTCCACCCCAAAAAGGCGGGATGGACTATGACCTCTATTCCCTCGGTGCCGACAATGCCGAAGGTGGTGAAGGGGAGAACGCCGATATCGGCAACTGGTGACAAAGGGTCAGGTCTTGAACGAATTGGTGCTGTTACTGCCACTCTACGTGGTCTGTGGGGCCATTGCCGGGCTTTTGGCAGGATTGTTCGGGTTGGGTGGAGGCATCATTCTGGTGCCAGCCTTGCTGTTTCTTTTCGCTTGGCAGGGATTCCCTACTCAAACCATCGTCGTGACCGCAGTGGCCACCTCCCTTGCCACCATCGTGGTGACCGGGTTGTCATCGACTTTGGCCCATCATCGGTTAGGCTCCCTGCAATGGGAGGTGGTCAAACGCCTGCTACCCGGAATCGTGTTGGGTGCAGTGGGGGGAGCCTGGCTGGCAGAGCAGATGCCTGCGGACTGGCTGGCGACGATATTTGCTTTGTATCTGCTGGCTGTCGCCATCCAGATGGGTTGGCGTTGGCAACCTAACCCTGGTGGAAAACCCAAGCCATCCTGGTTGACTGCGGCCGGTGGAGCAATCGGGATGTTGGCGGCCATGCTGGGGATTGGTGGAGGTACCCTGACGGTTCCGTTATTGGTGCGCTGGGCCTACCCCATGCGTACCGCTGTCGCGGTGTCCAGCGCCTCCGGACTTCCCATTGCTGCTGCCGGGACGGTGAGTTATGGGGTGCTCGGATGGGATACCCCTGGATTGCCACCAGGGAGCCTGGGTTATGTCTACTTGCCGGCCTTTTTCGGCATCGTCGCTTCCAGCATCCTGATCGCCCCCTTGGGGGCGGCCCTGGCCCATCGTTTGCCCGCTCAGCGCCTGAAGCAGATGTTCGCCGCCATTCTGGTTGTGATTGCAATCAGGATTCTCTATGCAGGATAGGGTGGCTCTCGTCACGGGGGCAGCCCGACGCATCGGTGCCGGTATCGCTGAAATCCTTCACTCTGAGGGATACAATCTCATCCTGCATTTTCGCAGCTCGCATCAGGAAGCACTGGCATTGCGACAACGTCTGGAAGAAAGGCGGCCGGAATCGGTCGTGCTGGTGCGCGCAAATCTTGAATCCACTTCAGCCGTCGAGTCGCTGGTGGCAGAGACCGTGGGCATCTGGGGGCGATTGGATGCGGTGGTGAACAACGCCTCGGCCTTTTATCCCACCCCGATTGGTGAGGCGACGGAAACACATTGGGATGAACTTCTTGCCAGCAACCTGAAGGCGCCTTTTTTCCTTTCCCAGGCGGCCTACCCCCAACTCAAACGCTGGAAAGGCTGTATAGTCAATCTGGTGGATATTTATGGATTGCGTCCCCGGCCAGGATTCCCCATCTATAGTGTTGCCAAGGCGGGGCTCGCAGCCATGACCCGATCCCTGGCGCTGGAGATGGCGCCTGACGTCCGGGTCAACGGGGTGGCGCCAGGTGCCATCCTATGGCCGGATAGGCCGATTGACGAGACCGAAAAAGCAGATCTTATGGCGAACATTCCGCTCAGGCGGATGGGTGAGGTGGCAGATATCGCCAAAGCGGTCAGGTATCTGGTCTGTGATGCAGGGTATGTGACCGGGCAGATTCTGCCGGTGGATGGGGGTCGCAGTCTATGACTGGAGTCTTTTTTGCCTGATCTGGTTGCGATCGAAAGCCTGCCAAAGTTCCTGATAGGTTTTTTTCAGTAGCGGGTGGCGCAGCCGGGGAGCAATCTCGGCCAGTGGTTCCAGGACGAAGGCGTAGCGGAGAATGTCGTCCCGGGGCAGCAGTTGCCTGCCGCTCTTGGGGTCTTCGAGGACCAGATCGCCATAGAGGATCAAGTCCAAATCGAGCGTCCGTGAAGCGAATTTTCGGCTTCCCGGGCCGCGGCCATGGCGGTGTTCAATTTGTTTGAGGATTTCATACACCTGCTCTACGGTCATATCAGTATCGAATGCCACGACCAGGTTGTGGAAAGGGGGGCCTTCGAAACCCTCGGCCTCGCTTTCGTAGACACTGGATACCGTCAACGGGCCGAAGACTTCCTCCAGCTCCTTGATGGCCTGTGGAATGTGCCGCTCGCGTTCGAGGTTGCTGCCGACGCTGACAAAAACCTTAGCCATCGGGGCATTTTCCTCTTTCGATGATGATTCCGACATCGCTGGCGCCC
Organism: Methylothermaceae bacterium; assembly: GCA_027024125.1. Classification (GTDB taxonomy): domain Bacteria; phylum Pseudomonadota; class Gammaproteobacteria; order Methylococcales; family Methylothermaceae; genus Methylohalobius. The sequence goes on from JALVSV010000307.1 coordinate 4,949, forward strand.
CGGATGGCCCCCTTCTTGTTCAGTATCAGTTTGACCCAGGGCACGGAGAACTCGTTCAAGATGATCTCAGTGATCTTTTCCGCCAGGGTTTCCACCAGAAAGAAATCGCTGTTTTCGACGAAATGGATCAGCCTTTTGGCCACTGCCTTGTAGTTGATCGTGTGTTCGATATCGTCCGAAGCCGCGGCTTTCTGGATGTCGGTGGCCATCTCCAGATCAAGGATCACGGTTTGTTTGATTTCCCGTTCCCACTCGTAGATGCCTATGATTGTCTCGATCTCAAGTCCGCGCAGAAATATAATGTCCATCGTTTACAGTTTGTTGTTATACAGTCTTGGTTTCATTGGTAACATGAACCTGGCTGGAAGCGTTGCGAAAAACCCACATGGGACGGGCTTCCGGTTCAAGACTTTAGAGTGACACATAGATAAGGGGAATGGCAAGGTGTGGGAATGGTTGTGGCTGCCTTTGGGCTATTTGATGGGTTCTGTCTCCAGTGCGATCATCGTCTGTAAACTCTGGGGATTGCCCGATCCGCGGACTGCAGGTTCGCACAACCCAGGCGCCACCAATGTCCTCCGGGTGGGAAACAAAACAGCTGCGGCGGTCACCCTGTTTGGAGACGTGTTCAAGGGATGGTTGCCGGTGGCTCTGGCCAAGGGGACTGGGGCCGATCCCACGATCGTGGCCGCAACCGCCTTGGCAGCATTTCTGGGACACCTGTACCCGGTTTTCTTTGGTTTTCAGGGTGGAAAAGGTGTGGCCACGTCGCTTGGTGTGCTAACTGGCATTCACTGGGGACTGGGTTTGCTGTTGGCGGGTACCTGGATCGTCATGGCCAAATTGAGCCGGATTTCTTCGCTTTCGGCGCTCACGGCCTCGGCGCTGGCTCCATTCTATGCTTTCTGGTTGCTGCGCGATGCTTCTACCACGATGCTGGTGGCGGTCATTTCGGCGTTCCTTTTTTGGCGTCACCGAAGCAACATTCAACGCCTTTTGCGGGGGGAAGAAGACCGGATTGGAGAGGGATAGGAGGAAGATCTTCCAGATTCCAACGTGCCCGCGCCTGAATGACCGGTCCTTCACGTTGCCCTGCCAGTAGACGCAGACAACCGGTGAATGCGATCATGGCACCGTTGTCGGTACAGAACTCGTGACGGGGCAGGAACAGCCTGGCATTTTCCTGGTCTGCAACTTTTCCCAGGCGGTTTCGGATGGCTTGGTTGGCGCATACACCACCTGCTGCGACCAGTTGCCTGATACCGGTTTGCTGTATCGCTCGGCGGCATTTGATGGCAAGCGTATCGGCCACTGCATGTTGGAATGCGCAAGCGATGTCTGCTTTGTCCTGCTGACTACCTGCTGTGGCTGCCAAGGTGTTCATGGTGAAGGTTTTCAGACCGCTGAAGCTGAAATCCAGGCCTGGCCGGTCGGTCATTGGACGGGGAAAGCGGAATCGATCGCAAGCACCTTGTTGTGCCAGCTTTTCCAGGGCAGGCCCTCCAGGATAACCGAGCCCAAGCATCTTGGCCACCTTGTCGAAGGCTTCGCCAATGGCGTCGTCAACGGATTCGCCCAGTACTTGATAGTCACCTAGCCGGGTCACCTGTATGAGCAGAGTATGCCCGCCAGAAATGAGCAGGGCCAGAAAGGGCGGGTTCAATTGATGCGTTTCCATGAGTGGGGCAAGCAGGTGTCCTTCCATATGGTGGATGGCCGCTACGGGGATTTTGAGCGACCACGCCAAGCCATGGCCGACAGAAGCGCCAACCAGTAACGCACCGATGAGTCCAGGACCCGCAGTATAGGCGATGCCGTCGAGCTGTTCTAAGGATAGATCTGCAGCAGCCAGGGTCTCCCTGATCAGGGGCAGCAATTTACGAATGTGATCGCGGGAGGCAAGTTCCGGAACGATGCCTCCATAAGGGGCATGTAGTTCGATCTGGCTATACAGATGGTGGCTCAAGAGACCATCTTTGGAATGATAGATGGCCACGCCGGTTTCGTCGCAGGAGGTTTCGATTCCGAGAACATACATTGAATGTTGGGTTCTAATGAAAAGATTTTGCGAGTATAATTTATTGTTTACCCATCTTCCAGGCTGGGTATATTTTGTTGATGATTAAAATCTAGGGAGAATAGATGCCTGCAATTCGAGTCAAAGAGAACGAGCCGTTTGACATTGCCCTGCGCAGATTCAAACGGGCCTGTGAAAAAGCCGGCGTGCTGTCGGAAGTCCGACGCCGCGAATATTACGAGAAACCCACCGCCGCGCGCAAGCGTCAAGCGGCTGCTGCAGTCAAGCGACATCTCAAGCGTCTGTCGCGCGAACGCTATGCTCTGGAGAACCTGCGCAAGGGCCGTTCGATCGTCTGATGAGCATCAAGGCGCGCATCCATGAAGATATGAAAATCGCCCTCAAAGGGGGTGATAAGGCGCGTTTGTCCACGATTCGCCTGATCATGGCTGCGGTCAAGCAGCGTGAAGTGGACGAGCGGGTGGAACTGGATGATGCCCAAGTGCTGGCTGTATTGGACAAAATGGCCAAGCAGCGACGCGAATCCATCAGTCAATACCGGGCTGCCGGACGTGACGATCTGGTGCAGAAAGAAGAGACCGAGTTGGAAGTCATTCAATCCTATCTGCCCGAGGCGCTTGCCGAGGATGAAATTGACGCCTTGATAGCCGCAGCCATTGAGGAAACCGGGGCTGCCGGTATTCGTGACATGGGCAAGGTCATGACCAGGCTTAAACCACAAATCCAGGGACGGGCGGATATGAGTCAGGTGAGCGCCAAAGTCAAGGCGGCGCTTGCTCAGGGCTGACGACACACGCCTGAATGGCAGGGCGGATTCCCCAAGCATTCATCGAAGAGTTACTAGGACGGGCGGATATTGTCGAGGTGATCAATGCCCGGGTACCGCTCAAGAAGACGGGCCGCAATTTTGTGGCCCGTTGTCCTTTTCATGATGAAAAAACCCCCAGTTTTACCGTCAGCCCACTAAAGCAGTTCTATTACTGTTTCGGATGTGGTGCGACAGGTTCTGCCATTGGTTTCCTGATGGAACATGAGCACCTTAGTTTTCCTGAGGCGGTTGAAACCTTGGCGGCTCACTATGGATTGGCCGTTCCGCGTGAAGGGAATACAGCCGCTGAGCCGCAAGAGGACCAAAAGCGCCGCCGTTTGGAAAGCTTGTTACGATTGAACCAGGAGGCGGCGATTTTCTATGCCAGCCAATTACGCCAAGAGGAAGGGAGGGGGGCTGTATCCTATTTGCGTCAACGCGGTGTGGACGGACAAACCGCCAAGCGCTTTGGGCTGGGATATGCACCTGCTGCTTGGCAGAGCCTGTGCACCCGCTTCGAGCCCGGCCTGTTGGTGGAAGTCGGCTTGGCCGTCGAGCAAGAAGGAGGAGGCGGATACTACGACCGGTTTCGCGATCGAATTATGTTTCCGATCCGTAACCGCCGTGGCCAAGTGATTGGTTTTGGAGGGCGGGCCCTTGGAGAAGGTGGCCCCAAGTATCTCAATTCTCCAGAGACACCGGTTTTTCATAAGGGAAGGGAGGTTTACGGACTTTACGAACTGTTGGAAACTAGCGGGCGGCCTGTGCGCATCCTGGTGGTGGAAGGGTACATGGATGTCATCGCCCTGGCCCAGCAGGGCATCGATTACTCGGTGGGTACCCTGGGAACGGCGGTGACCCCGGAACATCTGCAACTGTTGTTTCGTTACAGCGATTCGCTGATTTTCTGCTTCGATGGGGATGCGGCGGGCAGGAAAGCGGCATGGCGGGCACTGGAATCGGCTTTGCCGCAGCTCAAGGAAGGGCGCAAGGCGGCTTTTTTATGGCTGCCGGAAGGGGAAGACCCTGACTCCCTGGTTCGCTCCGAGGGTGCGGAGGCTTTTGGCAAAAGGGTCCAGGGTGCAGAGCCACTTTCGGAATATTTCTTTCGCGTACTCGGGGAAGGCTTGGATCTTTCCCGAATGGAAGACAGGGCGGATTTGTTAAAGAAAGCCTCCCCTTTCTTGGGTAAGCTTCCCCAGGGTGCTTTTCGCGCGATGATGCAAGCCAGGTTGAAGGAACTTGCAGGGAATGTCGGCGTCGAAAAAAAACGATGGCAGAGCAGCAGGAAATTGCAGCGCGCCCCTTTACGGCGGCCAAGTCTGGAGGATCGTTTGGTGGCGTTACTAGCACATTACCCTGATCTGTACGAGCGATTACCGGCGACTTTTCGGCAAGCCATCCTGGATGGGCACTGTGGTGAATTCATGGCGGTGGTATTTTCCGTGATGGATGAGGGCCGGGAAGAGTGCCTTGAAGACGGTCTTCGGAATACTCCGTATCATCAAAGAATCAGGGAGTGTTGTTCGAACCAGTTGGAACTTCAATCGCTGCAGGATCCCGGTGATGAATTGCTTGCCATCGTGTCTGCCATGGAAAAGAAGGTATGTCAGCGCCGCCTGGAAAGTCTGGCCCGGAAAGCCGATAGTGTGGGTCTGAGTCGCGAAGAAAAAGAAGAATTGCGGCGCCTGATGCAGGCGAAGCATGCATGAAAATGAATATAGTTACAGTTATAATAACCAGTTTCCCTTCGTGGAGATGATCAATCTTTAGGGTTGTTTTATGAGTCGAGAGCAGCAACAGTCCCAAATCAAGGAACTCATTGCCAAAGGAAAATTGCAGGGGTATTTGACCTATACCGAGGTCAACGATCATTTGCCCAGCAATATCGTCGATCCTGAACAGGTAGAAGATATCATTGCAATGATCAATGAGATGGGTATCGAGGTGGTGGAAGAAGTTCCAGAAGATGTTACCTTGCTGCCCGATCTCGTGGCGGCCGATGACGACAAGGCCGCCGAAGTTGCTGCCGCCCTGGCGGCTGCCACGGAAAGTGAATTCGGCCGTACCACAGATCCGGTACGTATGTATATGCGTGAGATGGGTACAGTGGAACTTCTGACCCGTGAAGACGAACTGGAAATCGCCAAGCGCATCGAAGAGGGGCAGAACCAGGTCGCTGAAGCCCTGTCGCGTTTTCCAGCCGTGATCGAGCACTTCATCGAGTCGTTCGAAAATGCGGTCAAGGGTGATACCAAGGTCACTGACCTGATCTCGGAATTCATCAACCTGGATGAACTGGATGCAGAGATTCCCACCCCTGTGGTGCCTGGTGAAGGGAACGATGAAGAAGCCGAAGTGGTGGAGAAGACCGGTCCCGACCTCGACGAAGTCAAGGACAAGTTGGCCCAGGTCAAGAAACGCTACAATAAGGTGCTGAAATGCCTCAAGCAATATGGATATGAGGATGAGAGGACCCAAAAAGCCTATGCCGGCCTGGCGGAAATCTTTATGGAATTCCGTCGTACCCCACAATTCTTCAAGGAACTTTCAGAAATTCTTTCTGCCGTAGTGACCGATATTCGCAGGCAGGAAAAGACCATTCTGGATCTGGCGGTGAAACAGGCCAAGATGCCACGCAAACTGTTTATCGATACTTTCGTAGGCCACGAAACCGAGCCTGAATGGCTGGAACAACATTTGAAGTCGGGCGAACCCTATGCCGAGAAACTGCGTGAATTTGCCGATGAGATCCGCAGGGCCCAAAACAAGCTGGCAGCGATAGAAAAAGCCAATCATCTCACCGTCGATCAGATCAAGGACATCAACCGCCGAGTTTCTCTTGGCGAGTCCAAGGCCAGACGCGCCAAGAAGGAAATGATCGAAGCCAACCTCAGGCTGGTGATCTCCATCGCCAAGAAATACACCAATCGGGGTTTGCAGTTCCTGGATTTGATCCAGGAGGGCAATATTGGTTTAATGAAGGCGGTCGACAAGTTCGAGTACCGGCGCGGCTACAAGTTTTCCACCTATGCCACCTGGTGGATCCGTCAGGCCATCACCCGATCGATCGCCGATCAGGCCCGCACCATTCGTATCCCGGTGCACATGATTGAGACGATCAACAAGCTCAACCGGGTGTCGCGCCAGATGCTCCAGGAAATGGGCCGTGAACCCACCCCGGAGGAACTCTCCGAACGCATGGAAATGCCGGAGGACAAGGTGCGCAAGGTGCTCAAGATTGCCAAGGAACCCATCTCAATGGAGACGCCTATCGGTGACGACGAGGATTCGCATCTGGGCGATTTCATTGAGGACGCCAAGGTGCTGTCGCCGGTGGATTCGGCCACTATCGAGGGGCTGCGTGAAGCCATGCAGAACGTGCTGTCGAGCTTGACTGCCCGGGAGGCCAAGGTATTGCGGATGCGTTTCGGAATCGACATGAACACCGACCACACCCTGGAAGAGGTGGGCAAGCAGTTCGATGTCACCCGCGAAAGGATCCGTCAGATAGAGGCCAAGGCTTTGCGCAAACTGCGTCATCCCTCTAGATCGGAAGTGCTACGCAGTTTCCTCGAAGAATGAAAAGTTCGCGGGCCCTTAGCTCAGTTGGTTAGAGCAGGGGACTCATAATCCCTTGGTCGTAGGTTCGAGTCCTACAGGGCCCACCATGAAAAAACAATGGCCTAGTCGATATTCGGCTAGGCCATTTTTGTTTTATTGTGAAAGATACATGATGGGCTGGGAGCAGGGGAGTGGTTTTTGGGACGCCGTGAGTCCATCCCTGGAGGCTCGGACGCGGCCGTCCAGGCCGCGTACGCCCTCTAACCACTCCCCTGCTCCCAGCTTTGGTTCTTTCATGCATCGGGGTGAAAAAAGTGGACTGTCAAGACTTTTCCGGACAAAAAATCACGCAGGTTTTGAGTGCTGCGCGTCATAGTTTGCCGGGGCCTGGTATTCGATGGACGAATGTCGGCGCCGGCGGTTATAGAAG
>JALVSV010000307.1:11798-13191 GCA_027024125.1 Methylothermaceae bacterium
GATCACTTGCCACAGTGTTTCCACTTGTGTCTCCCTAACTCGCATCAGGCACTATCATTAAGTTTTGTCAGGTAACCAGGATGCATTACTGGAAAGTAGGTAAATTGCGTATTCCACTTCTTGTTGTATCAGGCGATTCTGATGGGGCTAGACTTTTCCGGACACACTGGTAAAAGAGAACTGACAACAGAGGAGTGTGTCTTGTGAGCGAGAAAAAGAAAGCAAATATATACACGGCTGAATTCAGAGAATCCGCTGTCAAACTGGCAGTAGAGACGAATCAGCCGATTACCCAGACGGCGCGTGAGTTAGGCATCAACTGCAATACCCTGCATACCTGGATCAGCAAGTACCATCACAGCAAACAGGTGGTTGAAAAGGTCAGCGACGAGCATCTGTACGATGAACTCAAACGCCTGAAGAAGGAGAATGCCCGACTGAAGGAGGAGCGAGACATCTTAAAAAAGGCGGCAGCGTACTTCGCGAAGGCAGTGGCGTGAAGTACGCATTCATCCAAGATCATCGGGAGCAGTTCCGGGTAAAGCGTCTGTGTGAGGTTCTGGAGGTTTCACGCAGTGGCTATTACGAATGGTGCGGGCGGCCCGAAAGCCCCCGTAGTTGTGAAGACCGGCGCTTGGGAGAACAGATTAAGGCCAGCCATGAGAAAAGCCGTCAAACCTATGGAACCCGCCGGATTCAAAGGGATTTGACTGAAGAGGGCGAGCAGGTCAGCAGAGCTCGGATTGGCCGCCTGATGCGCAGGCAGGGGCTTGAGGCAAAGGCACGGCGCCGGTTCAAGGCAACCACCGATTCCCGTCATGCCCTTCCGGTTGCTGACAATCATCTGAACCGCAACTTTGAGGTAAAAGAGCCCGACCGGGTGTATGTGGGTGACATCACCTACATCCCGACCGCTGAGGGCTGGCTTTATCTGGCGGTCCTGATTGATCTGTATTCCCGGATGGTGGTGGGCTGGGCCATGTCAGCACGTATGACGGCCGATCTGGTCGGTGATGCCCTGAAGATGGCAATAGGGAAGCGTCGCCCCCCTAAAGAGCTCATGGTTCACCATGATCGGGGTAGCCAATATGCCTCCCACCGCTATCGGCAAACTCTGGATGAGCACCAGTATGTGCTTAGCATGAGCCGCAAAGGCAACTGCTGGGACAATGCCCCGGCAGAGAGTTTCTTCAAAACCTTGAAGACAGAACTGGTTCATGGGGCTCAATTTCAATCCAGGGACCAGGCCAAGCAGGAGATCTTCGAATATATCGAGGTCTTCTATAACCGCCGGCGCCGACATTCGTCCATCGAATACCAGGCCCCGGCAAACTATGACGCGCAGCACTCAAAACCTGCGTGATTTTTTGTCCGGAAAAGTCTTGACAGTCCA
>JALVSV010000308.1 GCA_027024125.1 Methylothermaceae bacterium
TTCGAACAACGTTTGACGGAATATTGTGTCTTTGTTGCTCAGAAATAGGTGGGTTGTCGGGCGTGGTCGAGCTAGTCCGGTTTTCCATCTGCCCTCGGTTGCCAGAGCATCGGTGCATACCACCATAGAAAACCGAGAAATGCGGCTATCCATCCAATGCCGGCAAGTCGATACCAAAGGATGGAAAACTGTGGCAGTAACCAGGGGAAGGCGGTCCGCAACAATGCCGCGGTAAAGACCAAGGCAAACAGCAGGGTTACCGCCGTGGGAGGTTGATGGATGTTGCGTCCTGTATGGCCCAGACTGACCCGGCAGATCATGCCGATGATCATTCCCCCCAGGCCGCCCACTGCCCAGGCATGGATGGCCAGTCCTGTCAGATCAGCCGTGACCAGTAGAAAACCCACAATCAACCATAGATAGGCCAGATGCAATACCCACAGCAGCGGTTTGCGCCAGATTCCATGGGAATACCAGCCCCACAGACGAACCAGATGCAAGGCAGCGAGTGCCAGGGCCAACAGTCGGCTTGGGATGCTTCCGGGGAAAAGGATCGTAAGACCTGCGAACAATGAATACATTGGCATGATCCAGCGTTCCAGCCATGGAAACCTGGTGATGGTGAGGGAGTAACCCACTCCGCGCTCGGTGAAAAAGGGGATGACCCTCCCTCCAATGATGAATATCAGTCCCAGGATCGCAAACATTCCCAGTTGAATCCCGATCCTTTCCCCGGTGGCAAAAAGATCGGTGACGCCGAGAAGAAACAACAGTTGCCCCAGAAGCAGGAAGGCCAAACAGGCCAATATCCCCCATTGCCGCCACTGGCGTACCTGATAGATGGGCCACGCCACTGCAGCGAGCAGAAATAACAGGAACAGTGCGTCCAATCTTGCCGCCCAGGTAACTGTCTCTGCAACAAGGGACATGAGTCTGGCTGCCAGCCACAGCCCCGTCAGGCCTGCCAGTTCCAATCCGTGTGGCGTCATTATCCCCGTCCAGTTTCTGACTGCAGTGAGCAGAAAACCTGCAATGATTGCGGCGGCAAACCCGTAGATCATTTCGTGGGCATGCCAGAGCACTGCCGTGGGAAACAGCGGACCGATCCACAGGGCCATGGCTACGACAGCGAATACCGAACCCAGGAGAAAGAAAGGACGAAAGCCCAGATTGAACAACGCATTATGCATGGTAATCATCCTGTGCTTTGGATTCATGAGACCTGGATCACATCTTGCCATGAAATCGTGGGAACGGGGTCACAAAATGGAACCGGGACGTTAAGGAAACCGTTATTTCGGCCGAATGGCGAGAACGTACAGCAACAAAATAGGGAGATTACAATGCGGGTAGTTGGACTATTTCTGTCCCAATGTTTCTTTTTGCGGTTACCGGAAGGCTGGTCGGTGTCCGAGGACGATTTCAAATGGGCGGCCATCTTTTATTTCGTGGTTTACTGGTGCATCCAGATTCTTCTGATTGGAGAACCTGCAGAGGCATTGATTGCAGCAGGTAGTGAAGTGATTCTCACTCAGATCTTCGTGTTTGCGATCCTCTCCCTGATGGGAAGGCAGGAATTGTTTTTGTCGACTTCTACCCTGTTGATGGGTTCTGTGGGAATCATTGGAGCCATTGCCGTCCCAGTGATTATCTGGTTGCGTCTGGCTGAGGATAAGGCTTTGATCGCTTCCTTCTATATTATCGTCGCCTGTGGTTTATGGGGGTTGGCGGTATTGGCCCATATTTTCCGTCAGGCACTTTCCAGGACTCCAACTTTTGGTTTTGGTGTGGCTTGTGCCTATGCAGTGGAAACCTATCTGGGGACACTGATTTTATTGGTCCTGTGAGCGTTCAGTTTCCCGCCACGGTCATGTTGGCCAACCAGATCGAACCGGTGCGAATGTTGCCGCGCCGGTCGATGTCTTTGCCCACGGAAACCAGGTTTGCTAACATGTCCTTCAAATTGCCGGCGATGGTGATTTCCTCCACCGGATACTGGATGTTTCCATCCTCCACCCAGAAACCTGCTGCGCCACGGGAATAGTCTCCGGTCACCAGATTGATGCCATGTCCCATGAGTTCGGTCACCAGCAGTCCTGTGCCCATTTCCTGGAGCATTTGCATCCGGCCCAGCTTGCCCGGATCAATCAATACGTTGTGAACACCACCCGCATTACCGGTGGTCTGCATTCCCAGTTTGCGGGCAGAGTAGCTGTCGAGGATATAGGAGGCCACGATTCCCTCCCGGACCAGGTCGTGAGGATAGGTCGCGACTCCTTCGTTGTCATAGGGAGCGCTGCCAATTCCCTTGGGGATATGCGGCTCTTCGTGAATATGGACAAAATCGGGAAGGATTTTCTTTCCCAGGCTGTCCAAAAGGAAACTGGTCTTGCGATACAGGTTGCCGCCACGAACCCCCGCCAGGAAATGACCTATCAAACTGGTGGCCATTTCCGCAGCATAGATTATGGGAACTTGCCTGGTACTCAAAGAACGAGCACCCAGGCGTGACAGGGTGCGTTGTGCTGCCTCCAGGCCGACCTTCTCCGGTGCTTCCAGGTCTGAAGAGTCACGGGCCACCGTATACCAGTAGTCGCGCTGCATCTGGTCGTCCCGCTTACCCACCACCGCGCAGCTCAAGCTGTGGCGTGAGGCTGGATATCCATGAAGAAAGCCCAGGGTGTTGCCAAGTACCCGGATCCCGTGATGGGTGTTTACGGTGGCCCCTTCTGAGTTGACGATATCCTGATGATAATCCAGTGCTGCCTGTTCGCAGGCCGTGGCCAGTTCGATGGCCTGTTCAGCACTGAGTTGCCAAGGATGATTCAGATCGAGATCAGGAATATCAATTGCCAGTGTTTCCTTATCGGGTAGACCGGCACAAGGATCTTCGTTGGCGTGGCGGGCGATGACACAGGCTGCTTCTACAGTCTCACGCAGGGATTTTTCACTCAAATCGCTGGTGCTGGCAGAGCCCTTGCGACCACCGAAATAGACTGTCACACCCAGGCTCTGGTCACAATGGTATTCCACTGTTTCCACTTCGCCCATGCGCGATGTGACCGACAAACCTTCATCCAGTCCTGCACCGGCCTCGGCGCCGCTGGCACCCAGTTTCTTTGCCTGCTCCAGGACCAGAGCGACTTTGTCTTCCAAGGGTCCGAGTCGGGTTTCGAGCGCTTCCACTCACAATCTCCTAAAAATTTCAAACATTCGTTCCACCCACGGTGAGGCCGTCCACTCGTAAAGTGGGTTGACCAACCCCCACAGGGACACTCTGTCCATCCTTGCCACAGGTGCCTACGCCCGGATCCAGCTCCAAGTCGTTGCCCACCATGCTGACCCGGGTCAAGACGTCCGGCCCGTTGCCAATCAGGGTGGCTCCTTTGACCGGTCTGGTGATTCTGCCATGCTCTATCCAGTAGGCTTCGGAAGCGGAGAATACGAATTTACCGGAAGTGATGTCCACCTGGCCGCCTCCGAAATTCTTGGCATAGAGGCCCTTTTCCACCGAGGCGATGATTTCTTCAGGTGTATGGGGTCCTGCCAGCATATAGGTGTTGGTCATTCTCGGAATCGGTGCATAGGCATAAGATTCCCGGCGACCATTTCCGGTAGGAGCCGAATTCATCAGGCGGGCATTGAGGCGATCGTGCAGATACCCTTTGAGCATTCCTTTCTCGATCAAAACGGTATGGCCGGTGGGAGTCCCCTCGTCATCGAGGTTGAGAGAGCCCCTGCGTCCTGCCAGAGTGCCATCGTCCACCACGGTGCACAAAGGTGAGGCGACCTGTTCGCCAATTCTCCCGCTGAAAGCCGACGTGCCCTTGCGGTTGAAATCCCCTTCCAAACCATGACCGATGGCCTCGTGAAGCAGCACTCCTGGCCATCCTGAGCCCAGGACCACAGTCATGGAGCCTGCCGGTGCTTCTCCGGCCTCAAGATTGACCTGGGCCTGGCGGATTGCCTCTGACACATAGCCCTCGGCCCTTCCTTCCTCGAGGAAGAGTCGGTAATCGGTTCGTCCACCACCACCAGCAGATCCCTGTTCGCGGCGACCGTTTTGCACCATGATCACACTGACATTGAGTCGGACCAAGGGTCTGACATCGGCGTGTAAAGCCCCCTCCTGAGTGGCGATCAGGATGACTTCATACGTTCCCGCGAGGCTGACAATGACCTGTTCTACCCTGGGGTCGCTTTGCCGCGCCAATTGGTCCAACCTACGCAGCAGGTCAATTTTGTCTTCATTGCCCAGGCTATGGAGAGGATCGGTGGCAGGATACAACCGGTGTGTCCGTTTTGCCACGGAGACGATCTGTCGTGCGTCGGCAGGATGACGGGCGATGGCACGTACATTGGCTGCAGCCGTCATCATGGTGTCAAAACCGATGACGTCACTATAGGCGAAACCAGTCTTGTCGCCGCACACGGCGCGAATCCCGAATCCCTGTTCGATATTGTGGTGGCCTTCCTTGATGATGCCGTCCTCGAGCATCCAGGATTCAGAACGGGCATACTGCAGGTAGATGTCAGCCAGATCCACGGGAGCTTCCAATATACTTCCAATAATGCTTTCCAGCCTGGAAGGTTCAAGCCCGGCAGGCTCCAACAGGGTTCGTTCGGCTATGGACAGTGCTTTATTCGTCATGGGATTTGATGTGGCTGTTGATGTTGGTTTGAGCTAAGGATTAGTGGAAACGCCGATGTCGCAGGGTGGGGAACTGTGTGCGGATATCGGTAAGTGTTTCGGCTTCGAGCCGTGCGCTGCACACGCCTGGAATTTGTTCGAGGCGGGTGAGTACCTGCCCCCAGGGATCGATGATCATGCTATGACCAAAAGTTTCGCGTCCGCCTGGATGCTCTCCCCCCTGATTGGCAGCAATGACGTAACACTGATTTTCGATGGCTCTTGCCCGCAGTAAGATTTCCCAATGGGCTGCGCCCGTTTTGGCGGTGAAGGCAGCGGGAACCAAAAGGATTTCCATGCCATGCTCGCTCAACAGGCGGGAGTATTCGGGAAATCGAATGTCGTAGCAGATGGCGATTCCAATGGTTCCCAATTCTGTCTGGAAGAACCCCAAGGCGTTTCCAGGGTCAATGGTGTCCGATTCCCGATAACTTTCCTCACTCCCAGGCACGTCCACATCGAAAAGATGGATCTTGTCATAACGGTGGTGGCGCTCTCCATTTGGACCATATACCAGACAAGCAGCCCGGACCTTTCCAGTAACTTGACTGCGAATTGGAACGCTGCCTCCAATCAGCCAGATCTGATATTGTCGAGCGGCTTGGGAGAGGAAGTCCTGAATGGGGCCGTGGCCTTCGTCTTCCATGATGTCCAGTTTGTCCTGATCGTTCTGTCCCATGAAAGCGAAATTTTCCGGGAGCAGAACCAATCGGGCTCCACGCTCGGCGGTCTCAGCTACCAGAGATCCGGCCCGTTCCAGGTTGTCGCGTAGATGATCGGAAGAAGTCAATTGAATCGAGGCGGCGATGAATGCTTTCATTGAGTGTCGTGATTGCCAGTGATGTTCTTGAAGCCGGACCAGATGCCGTGCAGAATCGCCCCTGGAACGCTTCTGCGAAGACGCACGATGACCGGGTCGTCCCAAGTGCCAGTAATAGCGTATTGGCTTTGGGTGATGCTGTCCAGCGGTGTGTTGATCATACGTTGTAACTGACTGGCGGCTTTACCCAACTGGGTCTGCTGTTTTTGGTGCAGTAGTCCTAGTGTTAGCGGTGTGTTTGGAATTACGGTTATCAGTTCATCGGTTCTGCGCGCACCCAGATCAACGGTGCCACTGATAAAAATACGGGCGGGTACGGCTTCGATCACCAGGTCGTCGGTGAATGCTCGGCCATCAGCCAGGCGAATATGTCCGGTGATACGGTCGTAACTGATGCCTGTGGTAAAAAGATCGCTGAAATCCAGCCTCAATCTTCTCCCCAAGGTGCCAAGATAAAGCAGACCAAAAATGCGACCTGCTCCAGGTTCGACATCCAGCCAGCGCCCAGGCCCCAGATTCAACTGCATGTTACCGTTCAGTTGATCCAGGGAAAAATTGTAAGGAGGGGCGTTCCAATTGAGATTGAAATCGATTTGGGCCGGGGTGTCGACCAGGGCTGTGGGGTGATTGATACGTTTTAGAAAATCGCCCAGGGAGGGAGTTGTCAAATGACCCAGAAATTGGGTTCGGACCGATGGATGAGTCTCCCATGACCCAGAAGCTTCAATTCGATGGGTATTGGCTGACAGTTTGAGATCGAAATTCAGCACTTGTTGTTGTGCAATAGTGCGAATTTCCAAATGCCCCATGTCCTGGTTCTGATAATCCAGATGCAAGACATTCAGCTGGATGGTAGGCCAGTGGGTAAAAGAAAAACTTTCCTCCCTGATTGGTGATGCCCTGTTCAATGTGGGCAGATGGTGGAAATTCAGCCGCTCAAAGGAAAGATACAATTGTTTTTGGCGGATGGAACTGCGCCATTTTCCCGGGCCATAGGGTGTGGCGATGCTGCCTTGCCAGTTACCCTGTTTTGCCTGAGCGTAAAGTCGGTAGTTACCCAGATCTTTGGTCCCGAGCATCAAATGATCTGCACTGATATCGAGTAACTTCAGGGTTAAAGGATCGGTTTTTTGACCTGTAGTTTTGGGAACGAGTTTCATCCAGGGCAACAGGTCGATACGTTCGAAGTGACCCTGGACGATCAGGCCGTTTTTACCCGAGTAAGCGGGTGAGGGTGGAGGTTGGTTGAGGCCGATTCTTCCGCTGATTTGCGAAGTGTATTTGTTGAAGGTGAAAACGGCATGGGTAGGTTCGTAGTCAAAAGTGAAGGAGATCTCATCTGACCCGGTGAGCCAGGCTGAGAGTGTGAGAAGTCGTTTGGAATCAGCAGGTTTTCCTATGGGTCGGGGGAGTATGACCGATGTGCCGATCAGGTCGGTTTGAATGGAGATCTTGACAGGACGATTACCCTGTTTGAGCAAATCGACCGTGATGTCGCTTTCGCCCTGAAGGTATTGTGCCATGTGGATGAAATCAGGCAAATCGTTGGCGTTGAAGCGGGTTTGCACATTTACATGACTTTGCTGCTTGCTGGCCTTGGCGGTCATTAAAGCGGGGTGGTGGTTGTAATTGCCATGTAGGCGGGTACTGATTTGGTACCTGTTGAAATTTAGGTTGCCCTTCAGATTGGTCAAAACGTAAGGTGTCGCTTTGATTGTGACGCTGGCTTTGGAAATGTAGGCCTTTCCATGAATTTTTGTATGGCGGGCATGCAAAAGTGGAATGTCGACATGTATGGCCAAATTTCCCAGGCCATCGATGTCGGTATGGTTGGTGAGATTGGTGATCGCTTTTTTGAGTGGGGATTGCTGCAGTACAGTGAAGACATCCGATATCCTCAGAAGCTTCGCGGTGTCGATGGTCAAGGTTGGATCCGGGACAGCGAGTTCCAATCCTCCTGTGGCAGGTCCAATGGCGATTCCGCCAAACCCGGCTTGGGCCAGATTTATTTGCACCTTGTCATCCAATAAATGCAGATGGATGTCTGCCTGCTCAATGACAGGCCAATTTGGAAGGAAACGAATGGTCAGGTCGTGACCATGAAGGCTGGCTTCGGCAATTCCATCATGGAGCTTGAAAGGATAATCACTCAATTTCCCTCTCCATAGGAACCTCCCTGTCAATGAACCTTTGAAGGGCTGCATTGCTATCCATTTGACCAGTTTCGGGTTGGTAGGGATGGGAAACTGGGCAGTCAGAGGTGCCAGATCGAGCTGATTGACCAAGGAAAAGATATCCAGATCAGGATCCCGTCCGCTGGTTTTTATCAGGGATATCCTGCTGGCGATATCCACTCCCCGGCCCATGACCCTAAGATAGGGCGAATTCAGGGACCATCCCTGTGGCGTCCACTGGACGTAGGCCGAAGCATCGAAGCGTTGGATGGAAACCGAAAAAGCTGGATTAGTGCGTTGTAACTGAATATCCTCCAGCGACACCCCCATGCGGGCTTCTATCTTACGGCGCTGCCATTTCCCAATGATGTCCATGTTGCCATGGCCTTGTGAGACCATCCATTGCCCATGAGTAAGCAGGGGAGACAATATCCCCTGGAATGGAAGCAAGCGGATATCTTGCAGGCCGAATAGAAAATGTCCCTGACCTTCTTCCAGGTTCTGCAGGTCACCGACGAAATGAAGATGCAGCCATCCCTGTCCGGTCCCCCGGGTGGGTGCGTGGAATGAGATTGCCAGCTGATGTTCTTCTCCATGATTGACCAGAAGGATTTGCACATTGTGCCAGATTGGAAGCGGATTAGATGCTGTCTGACTGGGAAAATGCCATCGAAGCGTACTTTTGATCAACTCGATTTTTCCATCCTGTAGCAACCACGAAGGGAATCCCTGGTTGCCATTGCCAAGGCCACGGATTTTGATTTTCCCTTCCATGGTCCGTTCCACCTCGATCGAAGCCCCCACCAACCGGATCGATTCGATGGCCAAATGCCTTTTTTCAAGGCTGGTGAATGTGTTCACCACCACCTGGATCTCCCTGAGTCTCAAGGGAGAGTCGGAATCTCCAATGGTGATTCCCAACAATCTCAATTGGGGTTTGAATTGGTATAGGCTGGCCCGCAACTTCTGAATATGAACCGGGTGGTGCAACCGGTCGCTGAGGGTCGTCTCCAATTGGTGGCGGAATTGATCGATTTCAGGAAACAGCCAGAAGCGGATGAGGGAGAGAGTGGCAGCGAGTGTCAGCAGGCTGACAAAGAACATCCATCGGGTCAGACGAAACGTGTGATGAAACAGCCGGATCAGCAAGGCAGTAACACGAAACGAGGGGTTACAACAGAACTACGTCGTACTGTTCCTGATTGTACTGCGGTTCGGCACGGAAGCGGATCCTGACCTTGAGAAAACGCTCCAGTTCTGCCAGCATGTCGGCCTCCTCGTCCAGGAGACGTTCCACCACTTCGTTGGAAGCCAGGACCAGGAGGGACTGGACCTCATATTGACGTACTTCACGGATGATTTCCCGAAAAATTTCCAGGCAGGTGGTTTCGGCTGTCTTGAGTACCCCGCGCCCTCCACAACTGGGGCAGGGTTCGCACAGGATATGTTCCAGGCTTTCACGGGTCCGTTTTCGGGTCATCTCCACCAATCCCAGGGTAGAGACTTCGCTGATCGTGTTCTTGGCGTGGTCCTTCTCCAGACTCTTCTCCAATGCCTTGAGCACCGAAGTGCGATGTTCCTCGTCCTGCATGTCGATGAAATCGATGATGATGATACCTCCAAGGTTGCGCAGTCGCAGCTGCCGGGCAATGGTTTGTGCGGCCTCCATGTTGGTCTTGAAGATGGTCTCCTCCAGGTTGCGGCCGCCGACGAATCCACCCGTATTGACATCGATGGTGGTCATTGCCTCTGTCTGATCGAACACCAGATGTCCGCCAGACTTGAGTTGCACCTTCCGTTGCAGGGCCTTCTGGATTTCGTCCTCTACGCTGTAGATATCGAACAGGGGACGTTCGCCGATATAGTGTTCGATCAGTGGGGCAACTTCAGGGATGAATTCATCGGCGAATCGTACCAGGCGGTGGTAGATTTCGCGTGAGTCCACCCGGATCTTTTCCACCTTACCTCGATAAAGATCCCTGAGCGCCCTGACCGCCAGGGGAAGATCCTCGTGTACCAGACTGCGCAGGGGTGCCTGGGAGAAGCGTTCCTGAATGGCGTTCCACAGTTTGAGCAGAAACAGCATGTCGGCCCGCAGGACGAACTCGTCAACACCTTCCGCCGCTGTCCGGGCAATGTAACCCCCACTGTCGTATTCCTCTCTGAACCCGTCGATACATGCCTTCAGCCGTTCTCGTTCCTCCTCGCATTCGATGCGTTGGGAAACCCCGGAAAAGGCGGAGAACGGCATATACACCTGGTAACGGGAGGGGATGGTGATTTCTGTGGTCAGACGTGCTCCCTTGCTTCCCAAGGGATCTTTGCTGACCTGAACCATCAGTTCCTGGCCTTCGTGGAGCAGGCATTCGATGGTGCCGGTATCGTCCGAGGCCGTTTGATGAGGGCCGAGATCGGAATAGTGGATGAAAGCTGCCCTTTCCAGACCGATATCGATGAAAGCTGCCTGCATCCCGGGAAGCACGCGGCAGACCTGGCCTTTATAGATGTTTCCCACCAATCCCCGGCAGCGGGTGCGCTCGATGAAAATTTCCTGGAGAATTCCGTTTTCCACCACGGCCACCCGGGTTTCGGGTGGGGTGATATTGATCAGGATTTCATCACTCATAAAATTTCGATTCCTGCTTCCTTTAACAATTGGGCTGTCTCATATAACGGCAGCCCCATCACTCCGGAAAAACTCCCTTCCAGATGGCGGATGAAAACCGCCCCACGGCCCTGGATGGCATAAGCACCTGCTTTATCAACGGGTTCACCGGTATGCCAGTAAGAGAGGATTTCTTTTTCTGACAAGGGCCGGAAATATACCCGGCTGATACTGACGGTTTCCCTACCCCCGCTATTGTTGCCGGTATTCAGACAGACGGCGCTCATCACCAGATGACTGCGGCCAGACAATAACTTCAGCATGGTCACTGCATCCGCTAGATCTTTGGGTTTTCCCAGAATGGTATTATCCTGGACTACGACCGTGTCTGCACCCAGAATCGGCAGTTGAGAGGTCGTACGTTTGCGAACCTCATCAGCTTTTGTCCTTGCCAGTCTCAATACATGGCTTTTGGGATCTTCTCCGGCAAGTGGTCTTTCGTCGACCTCAGAGATGCGGACTTCATAGGTGACCCCGATCTGATCCAGAAGTTCGCGTCGGCGAGGGGAGGCTGAGGCGAGAATGAGCTGGGGAGCCATGGTCAGCGGTGGTACGGATGGCCCTGGAGCAGGCTCCAGGCGCGATAGAGCTGCTCGACCACCAGGATGCGTACCAGAGGGTGGGGAAACGTCAGGCGTGACAAGCTCCAGTGGATTCTGGCCTGTTGCAGACAGGATGGGGACAGTCCTTCGGGCCCTCCTACCAGAAAAGCCAGATCCTGGCCTTGGTGCAACCAGGATGCCAATTGCCCGGCAAGCTCTTCGGTGCTCCATTGATGGCCACGGCTATCGAGAGCGATGGCGTACGTGCCTGCCGACAGGCAGGCAAGCATCTTCTCTCCTTCCGCAGAAATCAGGCGCTGGATTGGCAGATTCCTGCCCCGGTGTGGTAATTGGATTTCCTGCACTCGAAACCCCCATTCCCGAGGCAGGCGTTTGACATATTCCTTCACACCTTCCTGGACCCAACCGGGCATACGGGTGCCGACGGCTATCATGCGAATGTGCATCAGGGGGGAGGGTATAGATAATAACAGGCCTGATGGATGGTTTGTTTGGCCAGAGGATCGTTGGTACCCTGCATATAGGTGTTCAGGCAGTCTTGGTGATTCTTGGGTTTGAACAACCAGGGACGGGCAAGTTCATACTTGGTTTTGTCCGGGAACTGCTGACTGCATTTGGCGATGACCTCCATGGAGCCGCCATAGGTCAAGGTACCAGGCATGGTTTCCAGAATACATTCCCAGTAATTGTCAGGGCCAAGCAGCCAACTCAAGGGTCCGGCATGGGTTGTGGAAACACCAAGGGCGAGAGCCAGAAAGAGCAGGGTGCGTGTGAATTTCATAGAGATTTGCCCTTATAATCGGTGATGTTCATCTTTGAGTATGGTGTCAAAGTGGCAGAGCGTCAAATCAGAACTATGATGGCAATACCGAGGGCGATGCCTGCCAGCCATGGCCCCAGGTCGATCTCCGTTGGACGGATTTGTGAGGTTGCAGGACTCGTCAGTATTTCTCTCAGATCGTCCGGGGTCGTCAGGCGTCGATAGCCAAGGCCGGTAACGCCGGCCAATCGTCTTAGCCTGGCTTCATCGAGGTGGGAGAGGAGTAGGCCGCTACGGTGGGTCGCTGCATTGCTGCGGTAACGGGTCGTCAGGTTCTGCCGGGGCAAATCAGAGATCTTCCAGTGACCTGTCATCCGCCCTTCCATGTCCAGTTTGGGAATGGGGCTGAGGGTGCGGTTCCCTGTCCCTATGATCCATCCTGACACCTGTCCGGGATTGTCGCGAAAACCCGGTTCCCGCAGGGTTTTCGGCATTTGTTCACCATCGCTCAGAAATACCAGGGCAGCCTCGACCTCTTTGGCGGTCCGTATGGCATCGAACAGTCCATAAGCGATGTGACTGTCGGCGGCCCAGGCGCTGCGCCAGTCGATTGAACGCAGCGCATCCTGAATCGCCGGTGCATGTCGGCAGATTTCGAGGGGGGTCAGAATCATCTGGGTGTTTTTATGGGTGAATACCGCCAACCCTGCTTCGCTGCCGCAAGGCATGGCCAGTAACGCGTGTTCGAGGGCTGCCTTGAGGTAACCCAGCCGGTCGCCGGGGTAACCTGGCAGGTGCAGGTCGCGGGTATTCATGCTCTGGGTGATGTCGATGACGAACAAATAACGATGAACCGGTCTTGGGAGGGTCCAGGTAGGGTGGACCAAAGTGGTTGCCAGCAATCCCAAGGCCAGGAGCCAGAGCCAGAATCGCCAGCCAAATCGCAATGGATTACGATTTTGGCTGGTTACTATTATTGTACGGGCAGATTTCATGGAGCTCCCTGGGGGGCGCCAGGTAAAGTGGCAAATACACTGGACTTGTGGCCCTGCCACTTGGCGGGTTGATGTTCCCGTGGCGGGGGCTGAATACGCAGGGCGTATTCAAGATTGAAACGCGCGTTCAGATCCTTGGGGTCGAGACGAACTGCCTCACGCAGATTCTGCCTCGCCAGGCCCAACAGGGTCACCACCCGTGCATAGTCCCATACCCCCAGCTGTTGCCAACGTTTGCTTGCCTCAATCAGATAGAGCGTGCCAAGGTTGTAGGCCATTTTCTGCCGAAGCTGACCTTCAGCATTTGCCAGGGTTTTCGTATAGAGCCGAACCGCCCTTCGCCAATTTCCCTGGCCCGCATAACGATTGGCCTTGGCTGCAACCAGGCGGGGATCGCTATCGTCTTCAAGTTCCAGCGATTCTATGTGTTGGAGGGAGTGGTTGTACTGGAGCTGCCGATAGAGTTCGAAAG
>JALVSV010000309.1 GCA_027024125.1 Methylothermaceae bacterium
GGTGTGAAGGCATCTGGGTGCTGAACCATGAGACGCAGCGATATGGACGGCTGGCGTATTCATTGCAACATGATCGAAATTTGGTATGACCTATGACAAGAAAAAAAGCCTCTACAGAGGGATCTGCCCCCCGAAAAAGGGGGATGCGGAAAACGGCTTCCCCCAAGAACAAGGAGTCGGTAAACAAAGCTTCACCTTCCAAGGCCGAAGAGCCGGCGAAATCACCGGCACCGCAGAAGAAGCAAAGGACCGCATCCAAATCACCACAGCCTAAGCCGGAAGAAGGTGCGGCAGGCAGCGGGGAAACGGTACAGAAAGGGGAGCCCCGGCCAGGGAAGGGAACCGCCGTCGAGCCGGAAGCAATTCCTGAGGCTGTATCTGTCGATGTGGAAGCCACCAAAGAGGAAGTGCCGGCAGCCCCTGAAACCGGGAAAACACCCCCTGAGACCGGCGCGCCAGGGAAAGAACCCCCGGCACCTGAAGCACCCCCATCCGAGCAGCCGCAGTCGCCCCCCGAGTCCGAATCGCCCCCGCTCGAACATCCTGTGCCAGAACCTGAAGAGCCATCCTTTGAAGAGCCGCCACCGCCTGAGCCGGCTCCAGAACCCCCCGTCAACCACTGGACACCGTCCATTCCACCCATGTACATCGTTCAAATCAGCCCCGAGCTTGCACCTGTCGCCAAGGTGGGTGGATTGGCGGATGTCGTCTTCGGCCTCAGCAACGAACTCGAACTGCGCGGCAATCATGTCGAAATCATACTGCCAAAGTATGATTGTCTGCGTTACGATCATATCTGGGACCTGACCGAGGTGTATGAGGACCTGTGGGTGCCCTGGTATGGGGGCGCCATCCACTGTACCGTCTATTTCGGCCACGTCCATGGACGCAAATGTTATTTCATCGAGCCCCATTCCCAGGACAACTTTTTCAACCGTGGCTGCGTCTACGGCTTCAACGATGATGTCATGCGGTTCGCCTTTTTCTGCCGTGCCGCCATGGAGTTTCTGTTCAAGGCGGGAAAGCACCCCGATATCATCCACTGCCACGATTGGCAGACGGCCCTGGTACCGGTATTGCTCTATGAGATCTATCAGCATCTCGGCATGACCCATCCCAGAGTCTGCTATACCATCCACAATTTCAAGCATCAGGGGGTGGTGGATGCTGAAGTGCTCTATGCCACCGGACTGAACCGGCCTGAGTACTATTTCCACTACGATCGGCTGCAGGACAACTGGAATCCCCACGCCTTGAATCTGATGAAAGGCGGTATCGTCTACTCCAATTTCGTCACCACGGTCTCGCCCACCTATGCCGTCGAGACCAAGGATGGTGGCCAGGGATTCGGCCTGGAACCGACCCTCCATATCCACCACCAGAAATATGGCGGGGTGGTCAATGGCATCGATTACAATGTGTGGAATCCCGAAATCGATCACCATATCCCGGTCAACTACGGCATCGACAACCTGGACGACAAATACAAGAACAAGATCGCTTTGCGGCACCGGCTCATGCTGGCCGACAATGAAAAACCCATCGTTGCCTTCATTGGTCGCCTCGATCCACAGAAGGGTCTGGAACTGGTGAGGCACGCCATCTTTTACACCCTGCAGCAGTACGGCCAGTTCGTACTGCTCGGATCCAGCCCGGACGAGCAGATCAATGGTTATTTCTGGGGATTGAAGCACGAACTCAATGAAAGCCCCGATTGCCACCTGGAGATAGGGTTCGACGAGGAGCTGTCCCGGCTCATCTATGCCGGGGCGGACATGATCATCGTCCCCAGCCGTTTCGAGCCGTGCGGGCTCACCCAGTTGATTGCGATGCGTTACGGCACCATACCGGTGGTGCGCCAGGTCGGGGGTCTGGCCGATACCGTCCATGACAAGGATTTCTCCGACCGCCCTTTACACGAGCGCAATGGCTATGTGTTCAAGGACTACGACTTTCCAGGGCTGGAGTCTGCGCTGGGGCGGGCGATCCGCTGTTATTACGATTTTCCAGGGCACTTCCGTGAGCTGATGAAGAACGCCATGCGCTGCGATTACTCCTGGAAGAATCCCGGGCAGGACTATCTGAATATCTACGACTTGATCCGGCAGAAGTAACGAGTCTTTTTCAGGGCCTTGGAACGGCGGATTTCAACCTCCAAATCCTGACGCCTGGAAAATCGGGATCGTAGTATCTTTCCAGGACAGCATCATAGAGTTTTCCCAGAGCGGGGATCGGGTTGAAAATCAAATCCAGGCTGTCGGGTGATACCAGTGCGCCGGGAATGGGGGAATCCGGCTGTGGAGTCAACAGGCTGGCACTTGCCAGCTGCCAATAACGCCCCGGGGGGCCGGTTTGCGGTGTGAATGGGATCAACGTGGCCCGATAGTAGAGGCCAGCGTATTCCACGGCATCGATGGAGATCGACTTATCGGCGTTGACCCTGGATGTGGCCTCTCCTTCGAAATGGATGAGCGCCTGCAAGGTATATTCTCCGGTATCGGCCCATTCGAAGGCGGTGTTAGCGACGATCCGGTAGCGTCCCTTTTCCAGCCTGGCGGTCAGGAAGGCGTTGACGCCAGTACCGCTATCGTCATCGGAAGCGAGGATCGTGTTCCCGGACGGGTCTCGAATCTCCAGGTATGAGTCCAGGGTCTCGGACTGCATTCGAATGATGATCAATCCAGTCACCGGCATTTCCAGGTCGTAGAGATCGACCAGACTGTCATCGCTTCCAAACGGTGTGGTGACGATGTCCGCACGGCGGCAGTCGGACAGGTCCAGTTGGCGCTGGACAATCGTGTTGATGGTGAGGGGGGAGATATCGCACCCATCCGGAAGGTCGATGCCATCCTGATAAAGGGCCTGGATCCCCTGGACGTCGTCCAATTGGGGAATGGTCAGATCACCGATCCGTGAGGACATGATGGAAGGCACGCTGTCCTCGTGATCGAGTCCCAGGGCATGTCCCAGTTCGTGAACCGCGACCCGGGTGAAGTCAGGCGCATACCGAAGTGGACCGTCATAGATATCCCAGGGTTCGTTGCCATTGAAAATGATGTCGGTTTCCTTCAGGGTGCCGCGGCTGAATACGCTATAGGTGATTGCCAGGGTGGAGTTGCCAAAGGCGAAGCCGCATTTGTCCAGACGAAAGGCGGCGGTGTTGAGGCCATCGTCGCTGCAGGGGTCGGGGGAGGTTCCTTCATTTCCCTCGAAGGCGAAGCCGGTTCGGTTACGCCAACGTTCCATCGCCTCCCTGAAGGCATCGTTCCAGGATTGGCCACTGGGTGACCGGGTTCGTCCCTGCGTATCGATAAGGTCATAGACAAAGCTGGTCTCAGCCTGTGGCCACTTATAACCGGAAAGGCGGTAGGCATGGGAAGGCTGGGGTAAAAACAAGCAAAGCGCTACGGCAAGTATCGGGACGGATTTCATCACTCCCGCTCCTGCAATTGTCTGCGCAGCCGATCTTTGAATCCATCCAGCTGCATGGCTTCCCGGCCGAGTTCCTGCCCTGTGACGTCCACCCCCTTTGCGGTTCCGCGGCTGAGAAGCGCTTCGCTGTCGGTTTGGTGGAACCTCAGGTCGGTCACGGGTCTTCCGTCTGCAGTATGGATCCGCCTATGTCCCATATCGTCTGGAAGCACCACGAACCTTCCTTGTGACCAACCATACAATGGATTGATCAGGCGTTTTTGCAGGGTCTCGACGAAGTAGATTCCATGTTCTCCAAGGCGGGGGTATTCCATATCCTGAACCTTGAGTTTTTTCCCGGCCGTTTCCCCTCCAAGAAAGGACAGACGAATTTCCCCCTGGGGCCATTCACCCTTGATGACGTCGATGATCCTGAATGAGACCTCGGTGTATGGATGCCCCTGTTCAGTGGCCAGAACCTGCTTATCCGTGACCACGCCCTCGAAGACCAATTCCGAATGTTGCAGCATTTCTTCCATCGACACTTGCCGGATCGCAGTGGCGTCGACAGAAGTGGCCAGCAGAAAGCAAACCCAAAACAGAAAGCCCGATATCTTACAGGGTAGATTCATCGATCATCTCCATGGTGATCACTCCCTTTCCATGAAGGGAATCCCTTGCAGGCGATTGTAGCCTGTTTCAGCCACACTGTTCCAAGCAAAATGCAAAAAGTACAAAAAGGGGTCAGACTTGTAAGTCGGACACTTATTCCTTTTTTGCCGGTCTCAATGTCGTTCGCATCACATCCACGACGTAATGGTAGCTGTCCACGGTTTCATCGCCATCATCGTTTGGATCGCTGGGGACGTTCGAGCGTGAAATGAGAAAGTATAAGTCCACGCCGAGTCCGTCTTCGCTGATACGGGTATAACGGTCGATCAGCAATGGAGCATAACCGCTCACGGTGGCCCAGGGTATGTGGGAAAACCGACAGGCGGGCCGGGTGGGTTCCAGTCCGCTGTTCGGATCGGGTGGCACAGGTATCGGGCGAAACTTTGGATCACCGGGCAGCCGTCCGTGATGCAGAT
>JALVSV010000310.1 GCA_027024125.1 Methylothermaceae bacterium
ATAACAGTCGCCTCCAAGCGTTATCTCTTTTCCCGACATGGTCAGAAACTTGATTCCCTGGACATTGTTGACCGTCAAACCATATTTGAGGCAGTGGATTCCACCTGCATTTTCAGCCACGTTGCCTCCGATGCTGCAGGCGATCTGGGAGGATGGATCGGGCGCATAATACAGGCCATAGGATCTGGCCGCTTCGGTGATCGCAAGGTTTCTGACACCCGGCTGCACCCGGGCAACGCGGTTGACAGGATCCAGACACAGAATCCGGTTCATACGTGCCAGGCTCACTAACAGGCCATTTTCCAGAGGCAGCGCCCCACCGGAAAGCCCGGTACCCGCACCCCGCATGACCACCGGGATCTTTCTCGAGTGACACAGTTTTACCAGTTGCTTCAACTGATGTTCGTCCTGCGGCAATACCACCAGCCAGGGAAGCTGCCGGTATGCGGTCAGGCCGTCACACTCATAGGGCTTGAGCTCCTCTTTGGCACTCAGGATCGCATCGGCAGGTAGAATTTCAGCCAGAGACCGCATCAGTTCAGTTCTCATGACCGCCATCGTCCTTGACCACAAAGAAACGAAACAGCAGAAAGCCTGCGGCAAATCCACCCAGGTGCCCCCACCAGGCCACATCGGCAAATGATTGTTGCACGGCCATTGCAGTGGTGGCCTTGTAAGCCTGGATGATGACCCAGAGTCCCAGAAAAGCGATGGCTGGCACCGGCACGAACAAGGGGAAAGGGAAAATCCAGACAATGACCCGGGCATAGGGAAACAGATAGAAATAGGCGGCCAACACGCCGGCAATGGCCCCGGATGCCCCCACTGCTGCAGTAATGGCGTCACGGTTGATCGCCACATGTACCACGTTTGCCAAAACACCGCAAAGCAAAAAGAACAGCAGGAAGCGCACATGCCCCATACGATCCTCGACATTGTCGCCGAAAATCCACAGCAGCCAGGTATTGAACAAAATATGCAGCCACCCTCCGTGAAGAAACAGGTTGGTTACGAAAGGCAGGTAATCATAGGGATTCAATCCCAGCCGTTCGGCCCATTCCGGATGCATATAGCGTGCGGGCACCAGGCCATAATGGTAGAAAATGGCGGTTCGAAGCTCATCAGGCAACCACCAAAGAAACAGGAAGATGAGGACATTCACCCCCATCAGGATCCAGGTCACCCAAGGAGTACGATGGCAGGGAGCCGTATCCTGAAAGGGGATCATGACTCTGTGTTCCCAGCCCTTAGCCCCCGGAAATCAGCCAGGCTGTCCACTGCGCCCAGGAATGCCACGGCCATCAGGGAAAACTGCGGCAGCATCAATAACAGGCCATAGACAGGTACAAGCCAGAACCAACTGCCCTGGTAACGGATCACCAGAAAGTGCACCACTGCCAAACCCTGGAACAGATACAGGACCATGGCCGCAACCATCAGATCGACCATCAGGATCTTGTTCCAGGTTCCGGCAATCCACACCACTCCCACTGCCACTGCAATCAGCCAGCGCGGCATCTGCAAATGGCGGAACTCGATGCCAAATCCACCAGGATTGTAAAGAATCGCCTGCCACCAGCGGGCCAGTAAAAGCGCAGTGGTCGCACCAATACCATACAGCAGGGTCACCAGGCTGTTGATCAATCTGAGAGTACCTTCTTCCTCGAAACCATAGACGGTGGCCCCCTTGACATTGGCAACCGCCAGTTCCAGCCAGCTCTTCCAGAAAGCCACCACATCTCCTGTGATCCAGTGCATGGCCAATACATAAAGTGTCAACCAACCACCCACGGACATCAGCATTTTTCCCTCGGAGGAAGTCGCGCGCAAAACGACGGCGCCAATCAAAATGGGAACCCAAAGAGCAAAGGACAAAGGAAAGGGGAAACCCGGCTTGGGTGGCAACATCGAGAAAATCAGCCAACTGATGATACCGGCACTCAATACCACCAGTACACCTTCCCAAGGGCCACGGCGTAAGGCAACCAAACCTATGATCGCTCCACTGATGATGGAAACTGGGATGAAATAGACGCCCAGCAGCGTAAACAAGGCTGCCAGCCCGATTGCCCGCCAGCGGCCCGCCATGATGAATTTGGCAATCTCCTCCACGGTCTCTCTTTCGTTTGATGAATGTTGAGCCCAGTATAAAGCAAAACCCCGGTCAGACTCACGCCTGACCGGGGTTTGTTCAAAGGTTTTTTCAGGTCTTGACCGGCCCGATTAACGACCCAGGGTGAAGACGCTCAGGACACCACCCAGCTGAGTGACCTTGTCCAGTGAACGATAGGCACCCACGGCACCCAGGCCTTCGGTTTCCCCTTCAAGACCTGCAGCCATGCCGATTCCGGCCCAGCCACCCAGTCCAGACAGCACCCCAATGTACTGCTTGCCATCGAACATCCAGGTGTTTGGATTGCCGATGATCCCAGACGGGGTCTTGAACCTGTACAGTTCCTTACCGCTCTTGGCATCACGAACCTTCAGATAACCTTCCAGGGTGCCGTGTACCACGATGTCACCCTTGGTGGCCAGGACACCGCTCCAAACCGAGAACGGTTCGTCATAAGACCAGACGATCTTACCGGTCTTGGCATCCCAGGCGGTGAACACACCCAGATTGGAAGATCCGTTCTTCTTGCCGGTCTTGACGTCACGACCTGCCGGGAACATGGTCAGAGTCGCACCCACATAGGGCTGTCCCGGAGTGTATTCCACTTCGAAGGGCTCGTAGGTCATGCACAAGTGGTTGCCGTTGACATAGAAAAGACCAGTACGCGGCGAGTAGGCCACAGGCCCCTGGTTCTTGGAACCCAGAGCCGCAGGACAGACGTCCTCGGTGGTCACGTCTTCACCATTCTCCTCGGTGCTGTATTTGGGATCGACCACCGGACGCCCCGTCTTCATGTCGACATACTTGGCCCAGTTGACCGATTTGTCATACTTCTCTGCCACCAACAGCTCACCGGTCACGCGATCCAGGGTGTAGGCAAAACCATTACGGTCGAAATGGACCAGGGTCTTGCGCATCTTGCCCTTGATCTTCTGATCGGCCAGTACCATTTCGTTGATGCCGTCATAATCCCATTCGTCGTGTGGCGTCATCTGATAGACCCATTTGGCCACCCCGGTGTCTGCGTCGCGGGCCCAGATGGTCATGGACCACTTGTTGTCACCAGGACGCTGCACCGGATTCCAGGTACCCGGGTTACCGGATCCGTAGTAGATCAGGTTGAGCTGCGGATCATAGCTGTACCAGCCCCAGGTGGTCCCGCCACCGATCTTCCACATATCCCCTTCCCAGGACTTGAGGGAAGAGTCTTTACCGACCGGCTGCAGCCCCTTGTCTTTGCCCATCCAGGTCATGGTTTTCCTGGGATCCAGGCCGACTTCTTTGTCAGGTCCGGTGCTGTACATCTTCCAGGCCAGCTTGCCGTCCTTCAGGTTGTAGGCAGCGATGAAACCGCGGACTCCGAACTCACCCCCGGAGATACCGGTCAGGACCTTGTCCTTGACCACCAGGGGGGAATTGGTGTTGGTCATCCCCAATTTAGGATCGCCATTCTTGACCTGCCAGACCACCTTGCCTGTCTTGGCGTCCAGAGCGGTCAAAGTGGTATCGGCCTGTTGCACAATGATCTTGCCATCCCCGTATGCCAGACCACGATTGACCACGTCACAACACATCACCGGCACGGTTTCGTCCGCGTCCTGGGTCGGAACGTACTGCCAGATGATGCTCTGGGTCTTGGGATCCATGGCGATGACTTTGTTGGGGAACGGAGTGTGAATGTAGATCGTGCCGTTGATGAACAACGGACCACCTTCATGACCTTTCAGCACCCCGGTGGAGAACGTCCATGCCGGTTGCAGTTTCTTGGCATTCTTGTTGTTGATCTGGTCCAACTCGCTATAGCGGGTACCCCAATAGTTGCCACCCCAAGTGGCCCAGTTGGCCGGATTCTTGGAAAGCTTGATGACTTCGTCGTTTGCCTGTGCCCCACCGGCCACGAACGCCGCCGCTACCGCAGTTGCAATCAGGCCGTTTTTCAAGGGTTTCTTCATAAGAGCCTCCTCTTTGTTTTTAGAAGGTGGTAGGGTCAAAAACTTTTAGGTCACTTGGGAAATTTTCCCGAGCGTTCCTAGAACGCGTAAATTGAAGTATTTGGCTACAAAAGTCAATAGAGCATCTGCAATCAATGGATCCTGGGACCAGGCTGGCCACCTGGGAATACCCGGACCGCGCAAAACTTGAACTCGGGAATCTTGGCATCCGGATCCAGGGCCTCGTTGGTCAGAATATTGGCAGCCGCCTCGTTATAACAGAAAGCCATGAAAACCGTACCCCGCTGCATCCCTACCTCCGGGCGGGCATATGCGGTCACTTTGCCTCTTCTCGATTCCAATGTGATCAGTTCCCCCGGGGCAGCCCCCAAAGCGGCCAGATCTTCGGGGTGAATCTGTACCACAGGATCCGGCTCGATGGCATCGAGT
>JALVSV010000311.1 GCA_027024125.1 Methylothermaceae bacterium
ACGGTAGTCACGGAATCCATACTTCTGGGTATAAACATAATCGGCGTGACCGGGCCGAAAGCGTTCGGCGATTTCGGAATAATCCTTGGAACGCTGATCCACGTTTTCGATCAGAAGGCCAATGGGGGTGCCAGTGGTCTTTCCCTCAAATACACCAGAAAGGATACGTACCTGATCCGGTTCACGCCGCTGGGTGGTATGGCGGGACTTGCCGGGCCTGCGGCGGTCGAGATCGTGCTGCAGATCTTCCTCGCTCAGTTCCAACCCCGGTGGACAACCATCGACGACAGCTCCCAGGGCCGGTCCATGGCTCTCGCCAAAAGTGGTGACGGCAAAGAGTTTTCCAAAGATATTGCCAGACATGTTGTTGGTATCCTATGCAGTTGCAAAATCAGCCTGATATTGCAGCAGTTCCTCGGCGGTGAATAAAAAAACCCCTTCTCCACCTTCGGAGAATTCCAGCCAGCGGAAAGGTATCTGGGGAAAACGCGAGCTGAGTGCCTCGGCACTGCCCCCCACCTCCACCACCAGAATACCGTGCTCGGTCAAGTGGCGCCCTGCCTGTTGCAATATAGCGATGGCACAATCCAGACCCTCCTGCCCACTGGTCAGCCCCAGACTGGGTTCTTTGTGATACTCGGGCGGCAAACGTTCCCATTCCCTTTGGCTTACATAGGGAGGATTACTGACGATCAGCTCATAACGTTGCTCTCCAAGGGATTCGAACAGATCGGCATGGATTGCATGGACCCGGTTTTCCAACCCATGGCGGCGAATGTTGATTGCAGCCACCTCGAGTGCCTCGGTGGATATGTCCACCGCATCCACTTCTGCCCCGGGGAAGGCATAAGCACAGGCGATCGCGATACAGCCGCTGCCGGTACAAAGATCCAGAATCCTGTCAATCTGCAGCGTATCGGACCAGGGGGAAAAACCCTGCCTGATCAATTCGGCGATCGGGGAACGCGGCACCAGCACCCGCTCGTCAACGTAAAATGGAAGACCACAAAACATAGCCTCATGAGTCAGATAGGCCGCTGGTTTTCGGGTCTCGATCCGTTGCTGGAAACGCTCGACCACTTGCTGCTTCTCCTCCAGGGTCAGGCGGGACTCCAGATAGAAATCAGGCAGATCATAGGGCAGATGCAAGGCATTCAAAACCAACGCCGCCGCCTCGTCCAGGGCGTTTTCCGTCCCGTGACCAAAATGCAGCTGGGCAGCATTGAACCGGCTGGCCCCCCAGCGAATAAAGTCTCTCAGGGTGTGAAGCTGTTCAAGGCAGGCTAAATCTGGCATCTTGCTGCAATAAGGTAAAGAATCGCCATTATAGCCCATGTTCCACCCCCTTCTCCTTACTCTGTTTAGAGTTTTTGGTCTATGCTAGGACTGATTCTTCACCTATAGGATCCATCATGTCGCTGCTGAAAAAAACCATCGTCCTGATATTGCCTTCCTTGTTCTGCATTGACCTTCAGGCGCAAGACATCGAAGGAGGGGATCTGTTTGCAGAGGATGAGGAGGAACTGATTCTGGAACCTGATGGGGACACCGACAGCGAGACTCTGGAACTGGATGAGGAGGACACCTCCTTGTTCGAAACCGAGCCCGAGGCAGTGACGGAGAAAACGACCTGGCCGATCGATCTCGGTGGAGACGTGGGGATCGAGTACCGTTTCTTTCATGACCATGGCCTGGACCAAGGCATGGATTATCACAACAATTTCTCCTTCTACCTGCAACCCGAACTCGGCTATCGCTGGCAACAAGGGCGTCAATCCGTGGTATTCATTCCGTTCTGGCGTTACGATCAGCACGACAGCCGCCGTACCCATTTCGACATCCGAGAACTGGCATGGCATGGTAACTGGGGACAGTGGAGCACGCATATAGGAATCGACAAAGTATTTTGGGGAGTCACCGAATCGCGTCATACGGTCGATATCATCAATCAAACCGACCTCATCGAAAACAGCGATACTGAACAAAAGCTCGGCCAGCCGATGATACGCGTAGACTACAGCCATATGACCTGGGGTACTTTCAGCGTGTTCTATCTACCTGTATCAAGGATACGCACTTACCCTGGCAAGCAGGGCCGGCTACGTCCACCCCTTCCCATTTCCGCTTCTGCCGAACACGATGGCAACGCAAGTACCACCCATCAGGATTTCGCTCTTCGCTGGGCCCGGACCTTCGGCTATTGGGACATCGGCCTGGCCTACTTCCGTGGTGTGACCCGCAGGCCCCGCTTCAGACTCAACTTCGACGACTTGGGCTTGCCTTCGAGTCTGACACCTGTCTATGAAGTCATCGACCAGGTCAGCCTGGATATTCAGGGAGTCACCGGGAACTGGCTATGGAAATTCGAAGGCTTCCACCGTGCAGGACAGGGAAAGACGTTCCAGCAGCTGACCGCCGGCTTTGAATACACCTTCAGTGGAATCTTCGAAACCGGCGCCGATCTTGGGTTTTTGGCTGAATTTCTGTATGACAACCGGGAAAACCAGTTGCCACTGATCAACTTCGTCCCCTTCGAAAAAGACATCTTCATCGGTACCCGCCTTGCCCTCAACGATGTCCAGAGCACGGAATTGCTCGCTGGAGCGACGATCGATCTGGATACCGCCACTACATTCTACAATGTCGAAGCCAGCCGCCGCTTTGGCCAGCACTGGAAAATTTATCTGGAATTCCGGGGCTTCGTCAACACCGACCCCAAAGACGCGGGTTATGTTTTCCGCAAAGAAAATTATATTCAGGCCCAGTTGCAATATTACTTCTGAAACTGGCTGCCGGCGCTCTCGCAGACGCAAGACAGCAACCCCCTGGCAAAGTTCTCACGGCTCAGGAGATGAACAGGGTAGATCTCATTCCCCGACAACAAGCGGACAATGATGCCTTTCCGGAATGGTTGCCAGGCCAATATCAGCCTTGATGTGCCCTGGGCATCAATTAATAATCCCCGCTGATAGTCACAGGGCCTGGCACCACGGTAAAGCGGCTGAACACCCACAGGTATGGCCTGCCCCTCGAGTGTCCGTATCTGCAGTCGAAGATCCGGAATATCACCCCCATCGCAGCGTATCCGACAAACCACTGCCAACCTTATAATCTGATTGCCCGCAGGATCAAACACGGCAAGCAAATCACCGATCTGCAACGAATGCCCCTCTACTTTGCACCAATTCGATTCTGCGGTAAAAATAACCGCCCCTGAGGAAAGCCTGGTCTGGCAACGATCGAAAATAGCGTTCAGACCGACTTCCAGCTCCGCCTGATCAATCTCCAGATGGTCATCGACACAAAGTGAGGCCTCCGTCCAGATCCCTCGCCAATGATCCAACAGGGCGATCGACAAAGTGTCATCAGGTTGATCGACCCATTCGAAGCGCCCGACAGGGCTGGCCAGTTCCCGATGACCGTCTAGAAATTCCAGCAACTCGGTAAAATCCAGGCTCACCCCTTCGCCTGACGGGCACCACTTGGCTGGCCTATCCGCATAACGATCGATATACCAGCCAGGTCGAAGATCGGTTCCTATCTTCACCATCGAAACCCATTTTTCCGCCATGGATTCCAATGCCATCAGTTCCTGTGGCAACTGACTCCAGGAATCGGTCACACCCAGCAATATGGTCTGCAGATACTCCCATTCGATGGTGGTACGGGAATGGTGACGAAGATAAGGCCGCCTAAGCCGCTTGCCTGCAGAATCCGATTCGAGGCCCGCGTTATAAATGCCATGAACATCCAGCCATAAACCCTCTGGCACGGGCCAATGCGTAACGCCACACAAGAGGACAATCTGTCGCAGACAGGACAAGGCGTCCATGGCTGCAGCAGTCCCATTTCGGCTACCCACCCCCATCCAGCGAATATGAGCCTGCGCCAGGGCACGCCATGCCGATACAAGCTGCCGCCAGCGGGATGTCTCCTCTGAAGTCATCGGGTAAGATGCCGGCAAGGCGAGGTTCATCTCTCTCTGCAAAGCACTTCTGACCTCACCAGCCAATTTTTCGGCAGCACCTGAATGCAGAAGAGAAGACAGCTCCTGGACACAAGCGGACAACGCAACCAAGTCGTTTCCAGCTTCAGCAATCCTTTTGGCCAATTCCTTCAGCGAAATCGACGACTCAGCCGGCGAAGGATTTACATAATGATAATTTGTCATGATGAAAATGCACCGATGTTCATCCGAATGTTAGTACAAGTCCGCAGTGAAAAAAGGAACCTGGATGTCTAACCTGAACAAAGATCTATGGCGACTGGCGCTGCCGATGATTCTATCCAACCTGTCTACACCCCTGTTGGGTATGGTGGATACTGCTGTGGTGGGTCATCTGGAACATCCCTCCTACCTGGGAGCTGTGGCCCTTGGTGGCACCATATTCAGCTTTTTGTACTGGGGCTTTGGATTCCTTCGGATGGGAACGACCGGCCTGACTGCCCAGGCATTGGGGCGTGGCGACCAACTGGAGATCTCGGCCACCC